>NZ_MSLT01000018.1:0-300000 GCF_002149925.1 Thioflexithrix psekupsensis
ATTTGGGGGATTTGTCACGGGGCCTGGGGGAATTGCGGCTTGGTTGGCAGGTATTCCGTTATTTATTCATGAACAAAATGCGTTGGCAGGTTTGACCAATCGTTGGTTGGCGCGGGTGGCGACGCGGGTGATGTCGGCTTTTCCAGAGACTTTTGCTGAAAAATACAATCCAGTTGTCACGGGAAATCCTTTGCGGGCTGAATTTGCGACGTTGCCAGAGGTGACGCGGCCACGCTCGCCTTTTCGTATTCTTGTTGTCGGTGGGAGTTTGGGCGCGTTGGTGTTAAATGAAACGGTGCCAGCAGCTTTGTTGCAACTGCATGAAAAAACAGGCTTATCTTTTGAAGTGTGGCATCAAACGGGCGCGGCACATATTGAGACAATGCAAATGGCTTACGCCAATGCGCCTTTTTCGGCCAAAGTGAGCGCGTTTATCGAAGATATGGCGCAAGCCTACGTATGGGCAGATTTGGCGATTTGTCGCGCAGGTGCTTTAACGATCAGTGAGTTAGCGCAAGCGGGTTTGCCTGCTCTTTTGATTCCGTTCCCTCATGCGGTCGATGATCATCAAACGCATAATGCGCGCTATTTAAGTCAGCATGAAGCGGCTATATCAATGTCGCAAACGCAGTTAAGTGTAGAACTTTTAGCCCAACTTTTGGAAGCATTGCTGCAAAATCCACTGCTGTTACAGAAGATGAGTACGACTGCACGTAGTCGTGCAAAGCCTGATGCGTTGGCGCAAGTGGTGGGGATCGTGGAGTCTTTTTTGGTGGCATCGGGAAATGACCTTAAATAAGATTTTGAGAAGATGAATAAACTTTTATTAGGCGATACTGCAAATTTTGAAAGATTTAGAATCAGAATCAGTCGATTTAATTTATTTAGACCCGCCCTTTTTCTCGAATCGTAATTATTCTGAAAATCCTAAAATTCTGTCCATTCTGATTCAGAAGCAGACAAAAATCTCCCTTTTTTCTTTCAAACTGCGTTAAACTGAACGCTTTTTTACCGTAAACGAATCAACAATAATTAGGAATTAGTCATGCCACATTACACCACCGAAGCGATTTGTAACCTTGCCTTAGTCGGACAAACAGGGGCAGGTAAAACCACTTTAGTTGAAAAAATATTACAACAAGCACAAGTGATTAATAATGCAGGAAATATTGCCGCTGGCAATACCGTTTGCGATTTTGACCCTCTGGAAAAAACCTATCAACACTCCCTCAATGCCAGCATTGTGAGTTTTGATTACCATGATCGCCACATTAATCTCATCGATACCCCCGGAACGCCTGATTTGATCGGTCACGCTTTTGGTGTTTTTCCTGCGGTAGAAACGGTGGCCGTCGTGATTAATGCTGCCACAGGCGTGGAAATGCTCACTCGTCGGTTTTTAAAACGCACCGCTGAACAGAAATTATGCCGCTTAATTATTGTGAATCGCATTGATGCAGAAAATGTGCATTTAGAAGAATTGGTGGCGCAATTACGCGATACTTTTGGCGCAGAATGTTTGCCCATTAATTTACCCGCCAATCAAGCCAATCAAGTGGTGGATTGTTTCTTTAATCCTGCGGGAGAATCTGACTTTAGCAGCGTGGCTCAAGCCCATACGGCAATCATTGATCAAGTCGTTGAAGTGGATGAAGAATTAATGGCTTTATATTTAGAACAAGGCCAAGAATTAACCCCCGAACAATTACACGCACCTTTTGAAAAAGCCTTGCGTGAAGGGCATTTAATTCCTGTCTGTTTTGTGTCTGCAAAGACGGGGGCTGGAATTCCTGAATTGTTAGACTTATTGGTGAAGTTAATGCCTAACCCTTTAGAGGGCAATCCCAGACCCTTTTTACGGGGCGAAGGGGCAAGTGCAGAGCCGTTTGCGGTTGTCTCTGACCCTGATAAACATGTGGTGGCACATGTCTTTAAAGTCAGTGCCGATCCTTATATGGGGAAAATTGGCCTTTTCCGCATTCATCAAGGCACTATCACCAAAGACAGCCAATTATTCATTGGTGATGCCAGAAAACCTTTTAAAGTCAATCATTTGTTTAAATTGCAAGGCAAACAACAGATCGAGATGGCGCGGGGAATTCCCGGTGATATTTGTGCGGTAGCGAAGGTGGATAATTTATTTTTTGATGCGGTTCTGCACGATTCGCACGAAGAAGACTATTTACACTTAATGCCACAAACTTTACCGCGGCCGATGTACGGTTTAGCGGTGACACCAAAACGTCAAGGCGATGAACAGAAAGTCAGTCAAACTTTACAGCGTTTGGTAGAAGAAGACCCTTGTTTACGTTTAGAACACCATGTGGCTCTGAATGAAACTGTATTATTTGGTATGGGTGACTTACATTTGCGTTTACTATTAGAGCGGATGCAACAACAGTACAACATTGAAGTTAATACAAGTATTCCAAAAATTCCCTATCGAGAAACCATCAGCCAAGCCGCTGAAGGACACCATCGCCATAAAAAACAAACCGGCGGCGCAGGACAATTTGGTGAGGTTTTTTTGCGTATAGAGCCTTTGGAACGTGGGCAAGGCTTTGAATTTGTTGATGCCATTACTGGCGGTGCAATTCCCGGGCAATTTGTCCCAGCGGTAGAAAAAGGCGTTCAACAAGTGATGGACTCAGGTGCAATTGCAGGTTACGCCATGCAGGATATTCGCGTCACAGTGTATGATGGAAAATATCATCCTGTGGATTCTAAAGAAATTGCCTTTGTTTCTGCGGGTAAAAAAGCATTTTTAGCAGCTATTTTGCAAGCAAAACCTTTGATTTTAGAGCCGATTGTGACTTTAGAGGTGAATGTGCCACAAAGTGCGATGGGGTCGATTACAGGCGATTTAGCCACCAAACGCGGGCGAATTTTGGGCAGCGAAATGCAAGGCGAAGACACGATGATTGTCCGTGCCGAAGTGCCATTAAGCGAATTAAGCCATTATTCCACCGAATTAAAATCAGTCACCGGCGGCCACGGCCACTACAGTATGGAATTAAGCCACTACGAACCTGTTCCCCATAATGTACAACAACAACTGATGTCCGCTTATAAACCAGTCGATCATGAAGAATAAGCCCCGTCCTGCCCGCTCTCGCCGCCGTTGGTGAGGGCAAAGCGGTTAAAAACAAAGAGAGAGAAGTCAAAAATAAGACTTCTCTCTCTTTTCTTTTTCCTCACCCGCCAAACCTAATTACATGTCAGACGGATAATCACCGCTCTCACTTCGGTCATCGCCGTCGTCAGACGTATTAGAATGCGGCGGGACGTAGGGACGCTCAGGGTCATCATCATATCCACTGCTGTCATCGCCCGTTTCCATGCCAGTATCCACAACCGGCGGTGGTGTAGGCACGACAGGCGCAGGCGGCGGCTCAACAACCGGTGGGGGTTCATCAACAACGGGCGGCGGCTCAACAGCAGGTGGCGGCTCAACAACCGGTGGGGGTTCATCAACAACGGGTGGCGGCTCAACCGGCGCAGGCACCGGAACGATAGGCAATTGTCCTGTGTTCGGTGGACTTACCACCACGACAGGAGCTTCTGGCATTGGCGCAGACACTTCTGGAATAATCGCCAATGTTCCCCCTTTGTCATCGGCGGCCTTTTGTTCTTCCGTCAAGAAAGGCACAGGTTCTATTTTTTCCACGTTTAACACCAAACGCGCATGGCTGGCATAAAAGTGTTTACGTCCATTACCAACGCCTTGGCCACTGATGACAAAAGAAACTGTTTTACCTAACAGGGCTTCATTGGCTAATTCGCGCAATGGGCCAGTGACTTCCAATTGTAAGCTGTCACCGGGCTTCCACTGTTCATCTTGTTGATACAAATGGTAACTGACGGTTAAATCCCGTGCGGTGGGTAAAGCCGCTTCGCTGTAAGTGGCGGGACGGGTTGAACGTTCTGCTTGAATTTTCAGGGATAACTTAGTCCATTCCGTATCCAATTCATTGGTCAGAATAATATAAGCCGACTCCACATAATGCCCTTTAGGCACTTCGATGTCATAAAAACGCATCGCCAACGCATCGCCGCGATCTCCACCAACCCAAGCCACATCTTGTGCATTAAAATCTTTGTCCCACACTCCGTTGACCACATTGATCACATCGGTAGAAATGGGTTTGGCTTCTTCATCTTTTTCGGCTTCGGTGTTGGGATCGTCGCCAACGACGATCAACTCTTCTTCATCAACAATCACTTCTTCGCCAGCTAAATCAGTGGGTTCATCGGATTCAGTAGGCGTTTCTTCTTCGGGCGCGTAAGGAGGAGGATTGTCCAAACCCGCATGACAAACCCACGCAACCCCTTCAATATCGTAATATTTTGGAGTCGTAATGCGAATATCTTCTAAAATTTGGCAGGTTTTCGCATCCAGAGTGTGAATGGATAAATCGGTGCGCTTGTGATAAGTAAACAGTAAAACATCACGATCCTCTGGTAAGCCATAAGCCACCCGCACACTGTCAGGTAAGGCTTCTAAAGCCTCAATTTGTCCATCCAACAAGCAACGTTGGCTTAAATTCTCTCCGTCATAAGCCCACAAACTTTTTTGTGCGATGGCATAAACAGTATCACCGCGTTCATTCCATGCGATGTCTTCTACAGGAATACTACTGGCAGCCACCAATTGCGCTACACCATTGTCTGTACTAATGGTGATCAAACCATAATTTTCCGCCCAACCCCACAATGTGCCTTCTGTGTCAAAACTGATCGCAGACACTTCAACACCGCATATAGGTTTATTATCTGCCATAAAGCAAATATGACCCACAGGCGTTAATTTGCCATTATTTTTATTAATTTGGTATAAATAACCGTTCGGAAAACCAAACGCATCATTGCCAGAACTACCAAACAAACGTTGTCCTTCTCGATCAATGGCTAAACCTTCAATATCATGAATTTCATACACAGGACCGAGTGGAGAAATTGCCCAATTCTGATTGGGATCGATGGTGAATAAATGGCTGTCATTCAAACCTTGATCGTGAACCCCATAAATTAAGCAATTCGCCGGCGGCGGTGGCGTATAATTACATTGTTCGCTGAGTTGTTCTGCCGTCCAGTAGAGAGATTTGTTAATGGCATAAGCGGCAGGCTGTCCGTCGTCAAAACGAGGCAAGGCTTCACCGTGTTCATTGTAAACGCTTAATCCGTAATGATTTTCCACGAAAAATTCGGGAGTTGGCTCGTTTAATTGTGCTTCGTCAATCCCCGGCCACCAAGCGACTAAAGCCAATTCCAAATAACCACTGTCGTCTGTGGTAATAATTTGGCTGGCTGCCTCATCCAGCGTAACATTATCACTGCCCACACAAGGCTGTTCTGTGGGACAAATGGATAAAGGCGCGTCAGGTTGTGCGACATACCAACCAGCGGTTAATTTGGCTTGTAAAGGACGAGGAACATTGCCACTTTCTTCGGCGGAGAGTTGTAGCCAAGCGCGTAAGGTGATCCATTGAGGTGCAGCCCAGTTGTCGATCACTTTGTTTTCGTACAAGTCACAAATCGGGGCATTGGGTGCTTGACTTTTTTCGCCCGTAACAGAGAAAAAACCACCTTGCCAATGAGTCGCCCACACTGGAATTGTGGGGTCTATTTCTTCTTCGGTGAGTTCTTCGTCTTCTGCGTTTTCTTCTTCAGATTCTTCTTCAGACTCGTCAAGTTCCTCTTCTTCCACAGAAGGATCAACTTCGGCAAAGGCTTCTTCACTGACGATGGCAATATCTTCTTCTACAAAAGCCTCTTCACTCACCACAGGTTCAATAGCGGAATCTTCGGAGGACTCCTCTGCTGCCGCGTCTTCCTGATCATTCTCAGAATCAGAAGGGGATTCTTCATCAATATCAGTCGTTACTTCCGTGTCAGAATCAGCGGCCGGAATCTCTGGCGCGGGTTCAGGTTCTGGCGCGGGTTCAGGTTCAGATTCAGGTTCTGGCTCTGGTTCAGGCTCTGGCGCGGGTTCAGGTTCTGGTTCAGGCGCAGGTTCAGGCTCTGGTGTGACCTCGACGTAAGGGGATTCACTGACCACAGGCGGCGGAACTTCCACGTAAGGCGATTCACTGACCACAGGAGCGGGCGCGGCATCTTCTGTCTCTTGTGCGACAGAGAGGCTTCCCGCGCTCAACATCCCCGCTGCCATCACGATAGCCAGAGAGTAATATTTATATTCACTCATTTTAATGAGACTCCTAAAAAGTTCTCTCAAGCGATACCGCCCAATTGGTCGCGGTAGATTGCGGTGTGTGTCGTCGCACATCGCTGAGATGATTCGGAAAATTGTTGGACTGTGATTGTATCTGTTATTTTTATGGGGAATAATGATTTGCCTAATTCTAAAAATCATGCAAAATTAATTCCAAAATTCCAGTAACAATCCAACGCACTTTAAATTAAAATTCTAATGATCTATGTGCTAAACGGGTAATAAAATCATGATGCGGCTTTTTATTTTTATTGAGGTTGCCATTCTGTTCGTCTGCTTTTTTTGGCTTTCTACAGTCACTGAACTAATTATACATTAAAATCCTACGCTTTTATCTTAACAATGCAGCCTTTTGTCCGTTGAATTCCACCGATAAGCTGTCAACTTGCTTTTGTAAGATTTAACGCTTCAATTTGGCACAAATTCAGTGCATTGCAGAAGATGTATTGTGACTTTATGATCCTATTTTTTTTTCGTAATTCGTTGTAAATGAAAGCCAGATATTTCATAGAAGGCGCGGTTTTGTTATATTGGCCGGCCTTTTTTCTTTCTTTATTCCATTTCACAAAAGGCACTTTGAATGCGTACTTCTCGTTTACTTCTCGCTACGGTAAAAGAAACGCCCACCGATGCGGAAATTATTAGTCATCAACTCATGTTACGGGCAGGCATGATTCGCAAATTGGCTGCAGGTTTATATACGTGGTTGCCGTTGGGTTTGCGGGTGTTGCGTAAAGTAGAACACATTGTGCGCGAGGAAATGAACCGCGCCGGCGCACAAGAAGTTCTGATGCCCGCGGTACAACCCGCCGAATTATGGCAAGAATCAGGACGTTGGGAACATTATGGCCCTGAATTGCTACGGTTAAGTGACCGTCATCAACGTGAATTTTGTTTTGGCCCGACGCATGAAGAAATTATTACTGATTTAATTCGTCGAGAAATTAGAAGTTATCGCCAATTGCCCGCTAATTTTTATCAAATTCAAACTAAATTCCGTGATGAAATTCGTCCGCGTTTTGGCATTATGCGGGCGCGGGAATTTTTGATGAAAGATGCTTATTCATTTCATATTAATGCGGCTTCTTTACAAGAGACTTATGATGAAATGTACGAGACGTATAGCCGTATTTTTCGCCGTTTAGGGTTAAAATTCAGAGCGGTCTTAGCCGATACGGGCAGTATTGGTGGCAACAGTTCTCACGAATTTCACGTATTAGCCGATTCGGGAGAAGATGCGATTGCGTATAGCGACAGTAGCGACTACGCGGCCAATGTGGAATTAGCTCCGACGCTGCCCAATCCTTCCCCACGCGCTAAAGCACAATCGCCCAGTCTCGCCATTGTCAATACGCCCAACCAGCATACAATTGAGGAAGTCAGTCAGTTTTTAAATGTGAAACCTACTCAATGTTTAAAAACATTGGTGGTAGAAGGCACAAATGGTTTAGTCGCTTTAATCGTGCGCGGCGATCATACTTTAAACGCAATTAAAGCCGCTAAATTACCCGATATTCAAGCTCCATTACAAATGGCCAGCCCTGAAAAAATTAAGGCTGAAATAGGTTGTGACATTGGGTCTTTGGGGCCTTTGGGATTAAGAATTCCTATGGTGGTGGATTATGCGGCGGCGCATGTGGTTGATTTCGTGTGCGGTGCCAATAAGAATGGACAACATTTGGTCGGTGTCAATTGGGGGGTAGATTTGCCTGAACCTAAAACGGCCGATTTGCGCAATATTGAAGTGGGCGATCCCAGTCCCGACGGCAAAGGGATGATTCAGATCGCCCGCGGAATTGAAGTCGGGCATATTTTCCAATTGGGACAGAAGTATAGCCAAGCCATGCAGGCTACAGTATTAGACGAAAACAGCCAAAGTGTGATTTTACAAATGGGTTGTTACGGTATTGGTGTGTCTCGAATTGTCGCGGCCGCCATTGAACAAAATCACGATGATAAAGGTATTTTATGGCCGCAAAATATTGCGCCATTTAGTGTGGTTTTATTGCCGATGAATATGCACAAATCGGATCGTTTACCCGAAGTCACCACACAATTGTATGAATCTTTATTAGCCGCGGGAATTGATGTGTTATTTGATGATCGCAAAGAGCGGCCGGGCGTTATGTTTGCTGATATGGAATTAATTGGCATTCCGCATCGCATTGTTTTGGGAGATCGCAGTTTAGATAAGGGCGTGGTGGAATATAAACACCGTCGTGATTCAGAAACGCAGGAAATTCCTTTGTCTGAAGTGGTCGCTTTTCTTAAACAAAGATTACAAAGTGAGTAAAATGATGCGTGTATTGGGCATTGAAACCTCTTGTGATGAAACGGGAGTGGCTGTTTACGATGGCGAACGGGGTTTATTAGCTCATGCTTTGTTTAGTCAAGTGGAACTGCACGCACCTTATGGCGGAGTCGTTCCGGAGTTGGCTTCACGGGATCATGTGCGACGTTTGTTGCCGTTGATCAGTCAAGTGTTGGCCGATGCCCAATTGCGTAAACAAGACATTGATGCGGTTGCTTATACGGCAGGCCCCGGATTGATTGGGGCTTTGTTGGTGGGTGCGGCGGTGGGCAGAAGTTTGGCTTGGGCGTGGCAAAAGCCTGCCGTTTCTGTACACCACATGGAAGGGCATTTGTTGGCGGTGATGTTGGAAACGCATGCGCCTTCATTTCCTTTTCTCGCCTTATTGGTTTCTGGCGGACATTCGCAATTGGTGCGCGTCGATGGCTTGGGACAGTATGAAATTTTGGGCGATTCGATTGATGACGCGGCCGGAGAAGCCTTTGATAAAACGGCTAAATTATTGGGTTTAGGTTATCCCGGTGGTCCTGTGTTGGCGCGTTTGGCTGAACAGGGACAGGCTGGCCGTTTTCATTTTCCGCGGCCGATGACGCAACGGCCGGGTTTGGATTTTAGTTTTAGCGGTTTGAAAACCTTTGTCATGAATACGTGGCAAGCCCAAGTTGATCCCGATGAACAAACTCGTGCGGATATTGCGTTGGCTTTTGAAGAGGCGATTATTGACACGATGGCGATCAAGTGTCAGCGGGCTTTGCAGCAAACGGGTTTAACGCAATTGGTGATCGCGGGTGGAGTCGGTGCGAATCGTCGTTTACGTGCCGTTTTAACCACATTAGGCACGACATTAGGCGTACAGGTTTTTTATCCGCGTCCGCTGTTTTGTACGGATAATGGGGCCATGATTGCGTATGCGGGTTATTTGCGTTTGCTGGCCGGGGATAGACAAGATTTGGCTTTTTATGCGCGTCCGCGTTGGCCGATTGCGGAGGGAGTGGTTTGAATCGGCATAAAATTTTTTGTCAGAATCAGATAACCCATTAACTTGAGTCACTTCTATGCCCACCCTCTACGAAAAATTACAACACGCCCGCAGCGAAGAAGATGTCAAAGATATTTACATTAAAGCCTTGGGCTTAAAAAGCTATACCAAAGGTTTAATTGATATTCGCACGGATGAGATTTGGTTTGAAGCGAAAGAAGGCGGGAAAATTTCTAGTTATGCGATGTTCACGCAATTATTGCATTATGTGCAGGATGCGTTAAATAAAGGGGAAATTATTCCGCCTTTTTTAGCGGTAATTGATACGGAAAAAGCCGCGTTAATGAAAACCGCTGATGTTTTGCCTTTGTTAAAAAAGAAAAGCATTAAATGGGGAAAATCAGCCAGTCAATATCCTAAACAAGCTTTAGACGAAGTATCGGCTTATATTGGGGCTTATTTTATTTCGTTTAAAATTTCTAGTCATGAGCAAGAATTTATTCAAGCCGTTAAGCAAGCGATTCAAACAGGCGAAATTATTCGCGCTCAAATTACGCCTGATAATTTAAAACAGGTTTTTGATAAATGGATGATCATGATTGGGCGGGAAATTATTGGGGTTAATGAAGAAGATTATGCCCTATTATTTTTTGCCGATGTAATGAACGATGGCACGTTATCCACACATGAACATTTACCCGCTGAATTAATTTATATTAATAATCAACCCGCATTTTCATTGTATCAAAAAGTTTATAAATTAAATAATAAAGAAGGTTATCGTCAATTTTGGGCGATTTATCATAGACCCCCTGATACTGAATATCGTAATTATTTATTAGAACGCCGTGATAGTTTAATTCCTTTGGATGAACGCAGCTTTAAAGGCGCGTTTTATACGCCTTTAAATGTGGTTGATGCGGCTTATAATAAATTAACGGAAGTTTTGGGTAAAAATTGGCAAAAGAATTATATTGTGTGGGATATGTGTTGTGGCGTGGGAAATTTGGAAGTGAAACATTCTAATCCGCGTAATGTTTATATGAGTACTTTGGATCAAGCGGATATAGATGTGATGCGCGCCACAAAAACTTGCGCTGCGGCTTATCGTTTTCAATATGATTATTTAAATGATGACATTACTGATGACGGTAAAATTGATTATTCTCTGACCAATAAAATCCCCGAAAGTTTGCGCCAAGCGATTCGAGAAGGGAAAAAGATTTTAGTGTTAATGAATCCGCCTTATGCGGAGGCTGCTTCATCTGTAAATGAAGAAAGCAAAACAAATGTTGCAAAAAATAAAGTGTCTTCATTAATGATGAATGGTTATGGTTCAGCAACCCGCGAACTATTTACTCAATTTTTAGCGCGTATTTATCAAGAAATACCCACAGCAACAGTGGCCATTTTTAGCAAGCTAAAATATGTTAATGCGCCTTTTTTTGAAAAATTTAGAAATGTTTGGAAAGCCAAATATTTAGGTGGTTTTATTGTTCATAGCAAAGCCTTTGATGGGTTAAAAGGGGATTTTCCTATTGGTTTTTTGATATGGGATACAAAAGTAAAAAATAAAATTAATGAAATCTCTGTGGAGGTGATTAATAAAGATGCTAATCCCATTGGTGAAAAATATTTTTATTGTGTTCCAAATGAAAAAATGCTTAATGTATGGATTTCACGTCCTAAATCAAATGAATTAGAAGTGATTCCACTTACAAATGCTTTAACGCCAGCAACTAAAAAAGATTTTAAAACTTGGTCTGATAATGCACTAGCTTATCTTACTGCTAAAGGTAATGATATGCAAAATGCTAATAGCACTTATATTCTTTCATCAAGAGCTTATGGTGAAAGCGGTGGAATATACATTAATCCAGAAAACCTTTGGCAAGCTGCAATTGTTTTCTCCGTGCGTCGTTTAATTAAACCCACTTGGTTAAACGACCGCGATCAATTTTTACAACCCACTGGCGAATTAACCGACGAATTTAAACACGATTGTTTAATCTGGATGCTATTTAATGGCAGCAATTTAACCGCCAGTGCCAATGATTTAGAATGGAATGGTAAAAAATGGTCAATTGTGAATCATTTTATTCCTTATTCTGAAGAAGAAATCGGCGCGCCAGATCGCTTTGAATCTGATTTTATGGTGCAATATCTCAAGAAAAAGAAACTGTCTAAAGAAGCCAAAGCCGTTTTAAATGCAGGTCGATTATTATGGCAGGCTTATTTTTCCACCACAGACACTTATCGCACCTGCGAAGAATTAAAATTAAATCGCCCTGATGTCGGTTGGTATCAAATTCGTAACGCCTTAAAAAAACGCAATGAAAGCGGCGATTATCTCCCTATTGATTTCAGCGAATTTGAACAAGTTTATAAAGAATTAACGGTGAAATTGCAACCGTTGGTTTTTGAATTGGGTTTTTTGCGGGAATCTTAAAAGATTGCTTACTATTTTCTTATATTTACAAGGAAAAAACCATGTATATTGCCATAAAAGCCATTTACGAAAACGGGCAAATTATTCTGCAAGAACCGCCGCCCACTGCTGAAAAAACCGATGTTATCGTGATGTTTGTTAAAGATGAAACGGCAAGAATAGACTCATCTACAAAAGGAGTGAAAATCGGCAGTTTAGCGGGAAAGGGTTATCAAATTCCTGATGATTTTAATCAACCGCTGACTGATTTAAGTGAATATATATAATACGCTATTTAGTTGATACACAAATTTTTATTTGGACATTAATTAGCCCAGATAATCTTACTGCACAAACTCGTCAAATTCTGCAAAGTAATGAAATCTTTGTTAGCCAAGTCAGCTTATTTGAAATTGCAATTAAACAAAAAATAAGTAAATTACCAGAATTGCCATTAACAATTGGGTTATTAGCTGAATGTATTGAACGGGATAATTTTAATTTATTACCTATCACTACAAATCATATTGCTGCATACGATTCTATTCCGTTATTAGAAAATCATCGTGATCCTTTTGATCGCTTGTTATTGGCTATCGCGTTAAGTGAAAATATACCCATTATTTCTTCTGATGCAAACTTTTCTTATTACGCATCATTTGTTCAGCTTATAAAAAATTAAGTCCCCAAACTTAAAAAGGAACATTTTCAACCATGCCAAATAAACCTAAAGTGATTTTGCAATTAGAGAAGGATTTGGGATTTGAGCTTGAGCAGGTGGAGTTGGGGAGAATTTGGACTTGGGAGAGAGAAAAACTTATTGGTTTTTCTTTGTCTTCGATAGGACAAGTGATTGGTTTGCGCTTAACTGGATGTGAAATAAAAAATCTAAATCTGTTAAAAAATTTAAATGCTTTAACCGATTTAAATTTAAGAGGCAACCAAATAAGTGACTTAAATTTTTTAGAGAATTTAACTAATTTGATTAATTTGGATTTAAATTCTAATAAAATCAATGAGATAAGCCCGTTACAAGGCTTGACCGCTTTGACTCAGTTGAGTTTATCAGAGAATCAAATCAGCGACCTAAGCCCGTTACAAGATTTGACCGCTTTGACTCGGTTGAACTTGTGGTGGAATCAAATCATAGACCTAAGCCAGTTAAAAGGCTTGACCGCTTTGACTGAGTTGTACTTACGAGATAATCAAATCAGTGACCCAAGCCCATTACAAGGCTTGACCGCTTTGACTTGGTTGGATTTACAGAATAATCAAATTCAAGAAATCACTTTAGATTTTCTAAATCATTTCCAAAAATTGATAGAGCTTAAACTTTATGGAAATCCCATTAAAAATATACCAGAAGAAATTTTTAATCGTAAATATAAAGATGTTTTAACTCCAGTCCGCCACTATCTCGAAGACCTCGAAAAGCAGCAAATCCAAACCTATCAAGCTAAAGTGATTTTAATTGGCAATGGGCGCGTGGGTAAAACTTGTTTGCTCAAGCGGTGGCTGGATAAGACTTTTGATGAAAAAGAACCTTCTACTCATGCGATTCAATTGCGGCATTACTGCCCTGAAAAACTTTGCAAAAACAATGGAAATGCTGGATTTTTAAAATCCATTTTAAACAAAATTTTAAATCTTTTTCATATAAAAAATGAATCTAGGGATATTCAGTTTCACATTTGGGATTTTGGTGGACAAGATATTTATCACGCCACCCATCGCTTGTTTATGAAAACCAAAGCAATTTTTGTTTTAGTGTGGGATGCTCAAACAGAAAAAGAACCTGAGCAAAAAGAAGCTGATCATTCTTATCGTAATTATCCCTTAAATTATTGGTTAGATTATGCGAAAAATTTAGGCAAAAATAGCCCTATTTTAATCGTGCAAACTAAAAAACAGCGCGATGGGGAACAAATCCCAAAAAATTTAGCGGAATTGCGTCAGAATTACAATATTATTGCGTCTATTGCTGTGGAATCTTCGCAAGATAAACACAATGGCTTTACTTTTTTTGAACAACATTTAATGGAACAAGTTGAAAAATTACTTGAAAAAACCTGTACCGTTTTTCCTAAATCATGGTGGGATGTACAGATTCAGTTACAAAAGTGGCAAACTTCTAAAAAAACCCTTTCTTTAACTGAATTTAATAAACTGTGTCAAAAATTTGGATTGGATAATGAACATGCGTCAAGTGTGTTATCTTATTTGCATCATTCAGGCGTGGTATTTTATCAAGAAAATCTATTTCAAAATCAAATTATTTTAGACCAAAAATGGGCGATTGATGCGGTTTATACCTTGTTTGATCGTAGTGGTATTTTTCTACGTTTAGCACGAACAGGAGAATTTGATACTGGTGATTTACAACAGGTATGGAATGACTACTCTGAAATTGAGCAAGCCTTATTTTTAAATTTCATGAAATCTTGTGAGATTTGTTTTGAATTAGATTATGATTCTGAAAAACCTTTTTCCGAACGTCGTTTTATTGCGCCTGCTTTATTGCCAGAGGAAAAACCAAAGCCATCAAATCTATGGTTAAATGCTCAAAAATGGTTTGTGCGTTATCAATATCGGTTTTTACATTACGGCAATTTGCAAAGTTTTATCGTGCGCACGCATCAATGGGCAGAGCGAGCCAGTTTGTGGAAAAATGGTTGTGAATTAGATGATGATCAGGGAAATTCAGCCCTGATCGAAGGCTTTTTTAACACAGAAAAACCTTATTTACAAATCATGGTGACAGGTAATAATCCACAAAATCTTTTGGATAAAGTGCGTAATGAATTTGACGAGATTCAACAAGATGATCAAGTGGAGGAGTGCTGGTCATTAAATGGAGAGGATTTCGTGCGTAGAATTGATGTGGAAAGCGCATCAAAACAGAATCGGCAAATTCAGGCTATTAACGGCGTTTGGGTTGATATTGAAGGTTTTAAATTGTTTCTTCAAAAAAATGATAAGGAGAGATTTATGTCAGAGATTAAAATATTTGTTTCTTATGCCAGCCAAGATCGTCAATTGCGTCAATTATTGGTTGATGGATTAACCAGGCATTTAAGCCACAGAGCCGATTTCACCTATAACTTTTGGACAGATAAAGACATCGTCCTAGGCGACGATTGGCAGGAGGAAATAGACAACTCCCTCAAAGACACACAAGCCGCATTACTTCTTGTCAGTGCCAGTTTTGCGGCTTCGGGCTTTATTAAGGAAAACGAACTTCCCGTTTTTTTCCAACGAAAAAAAGAAGAGGGCTACTGCATTATGCCTGTGTTGGTGAGAGAGTTTGATTTTGGTCATTTTGAGAAAATCTCAAAAATACAGTTTTTTAAACCTTATCACGGAGATTATGAATACACTAATCCCGCGATTCAACACACCGTAATGCCGTTTGATAAAATAGCCGAATATAAAGATATTCCCGACGGAATTAGAGAGCGTTATTACAAGAACCTTGCGGCTGAAATTGATAAGATGGTGAGAAAGAAATTTACCAAAAAGATTTAATTCATAAACCCTTATTTGTCAGAATCAGAATTTCCAGACACAAGAATTTTCAAAATTGATTCTTGCAACCATTGGTTTTTGAATTGGGGTTTTTGCGGGAGTGAGATTTTTTTGGTTGTAGTCGGAATTTTTCATGAAAGTATTTGGCAAATTTTTGGAATATGTCCTATATTTTCAGTAATCGTAAATCCCTTGTAACGCTAAGGAGAATATATCTTGACCGTCTATGTAAAGCATCTTGTTGTGTAAAATCACTCGCTGAGACGGATTCAGCGGTCTTTTCATTTCACCGCGGAGCTTTTTCTCATGTTTAGCAAATGCAATATACGAACGATTCAGTTGAAAGATGGTCAGACATTTTCTGGTTGCGTTAGCGATTTTGAAGAACAAGAAGACCATACCATTGTCTATCACTCAGGATTTTTTACAAAGGAATATATCCATATTGGGTGTATTGCCAGTGATCATATAGAGTTTTCGTTTTCAAAATTATTTGATAATTTAGTGGTTTGGGGTTTATCTCTGATTGTTTTGATTGCAATACTCGCCATCATCATGGGGAATATGATCGACTCTTCGGGAGAGGATACCCCACCGGGTGAAAAGCAAGTCAAGCACTCCTGTCAGTTATTTTCCAACAAATCCGCTGAAGAATTGCCGCTTTTATCCACCAAACATCCCTCTGCCCACAGCGCGGAAGTGAAACAGATACAGAAGTGGCTACATTTAGCAGAAACAGGGCAGTTTTCAGGTGAAACAGAACGCATCGTGCGCCAATTTCAGAAAGATAGCCGTTTAAAAGTGGACGGCAAAGTGGGCGAGAAAACATGGAAAATGTTACAACAGCGGTTCTGTTCTCAAGATAAAGCCTAATGATTTAATAGGCAGGTATGGTGGTTTTGTACCTGCCTGAAGCGGCTATAATTCACTAAATCCCCCTATCTCCGCTCCCCCTTCTTCCACCGTGCAACCCCATGAATCCCCAGCACAATTACCAAGCCCAATAACATCATCAATAACGCCAATCCTGTCGTTGCATTAAAATCTGGCCATAACGGCGTTGATTCCATTAACCGCGCTTTCTCTCTCACCATCACATAATGACGCTCTTGAAATGGCCAAATACGCCATAAAGAACCAATTAAAATACCAATAATAAACAACAAAGTAGGGCGATAAAAATGTTCTAATAACCAATCAAAAAAACGGCTAAATAACACCAACCCCAATAAAACCCCCACTCCAAAAGGAATAATAATACTAAAATTAAAATGACTGATACCATTTAAAATCGTTTCATACTTATTCAAAATCAACAGAATAAATGAACCCGAAATGCCCGGTAATAACATCGCCGAAATGGCAACAAAACCACTGAATACAATAAACCACATCGCATCAGGGGTGTCAACAGGAATTAAATTAACCACCAACCAACCCACTATTGTCCCCAATAAAAGAAAAATAACCGTCGCCCAATCTTTCTTGACCGCAGTCGGTAATAAAGTAAAAATAGAACCGACAATCAAACCGAAAAATAAACCATAAATCGGCTCAGGATGCGTATTGAGCAAAGTCGGTAAAGGAATCACACGAGTAAAAAATAACACCGCGGCAAATAAACCGATTAATAACGGCAGTAAAAAACCAAAATGCGGCCGCTGCCACACCGTTTTAATATCCAAGCGAATAATCGCCTGCAACCACACCTGATCAAAAGAGCGAATCGCATCTAATAACGACTTATAAATTCCCAAAATAAACGCCATCGTCCCCCCACTCACCCCCGGCACCACATCCGCCGCACCCATACAAAAACCTTTTAACGCAAGAATAAACTTATCGGCTAACAATTTTTATCTCCTCAATAAATCGCTAAATAAACCATCGACGAATTAACTCCACTTGAAAACGATAACCGTCTCCTAAAGGCTCAATTAACTCACGACGCAATAAATTTTCTATCGTTTTCTCTACATCCGCATCCGCAGGACAATAACGCTGCAATTCCGCGTAACTCACCACCTGATTTTCCCCTGCGGCCGCCATTTTCTTTAACACCTGCAATCCTGCGGGAGACACTTGATTATTCGCAATATCAGCAAAGAAAAAACGCCCATGCTGCAAAGCTCCCGGTAAAGCCGCTTCCACATCTTCCAAACGCGCCTCGCGTCGTTCAGCCACATGTTGGCGATTTTTTAACGTAACAATTTCCGCACACACCAATTGCACCAATGCAGGATGACAACGAGTCACTTCCATAATGCGCTGACTCGCCGCTTCTTCATAACGCAAAGGAAAATCTTTAACTGGTTGCTCAATTAATTTTAACGCTTCACTGGCTTGCAAATAACTTAAATGCACCGTCTGCACATTAATTAAATAACTCGCCCAACGCTCAAATTCATCCAAAGTATGCGAACCTGATAATAAAATTTTAAAACGCGGCCGATGTTGAATTAAATGCCGAAACATTCCCAATACCGAAGCCTCATCTAAATAACCTTGCGTTAAAACATGTTCTAATGCACTAAATTCATCCGAAGCCAATAACAGCATTTGCGAATCCTCTAAACTCTCCTCAATTTCATCTAACCATTCATCAAAACGAGTAAAAGGATCAGTATTTAAACTTTCTCGTGTTAAAGGCGGTAAAATAACATTGCGATGCCGTTTAGCGGAAGTGATCATCGCTCTGGCCATATTATAAAGAAAACCTTCATAATTACGCGCTAACGAAGTCGGCCCTTGAAAATCCACAAATAAAGGAATAATTGTACTGGGTAATAATTTACCTAAATTATTTAATAAAGACGTTTTTCCCGTGCGTCTTTGCCCATATAATAACAACGGTGGACAACGGTATTGATAACCGTTATTTAACAACAATCGCTCAATTTGCTCACTGACATCACTACGCCCCACAAAAATCTCTTGATGCTCTGTTAATGGAATGCCAATGACATAAGGATTATTTAATTCTTGGCGACTTTCCATGGCTTTATTAATACGCTGGGCATAATCGCTTAATAAACGTCGCCAATCGGCAGCAATCGGCCGAAAACGCAAGGCATACGGCTCTGAAGAGCGCGTCAATTCACGTAACAAGCCGTCCAAACGCTCCTCCACTGCATTTAATGCCAACCGCTGATTGTAACTGCTTTCTTGTGCCAAAGCCGCTTCTACGTCGCAACTGGCGCGGCTAAAACTGCGCAACAACGCACTGGCAGGACCACTGAGTTCTCCTGCGGCCAATTGGCGATGCGCTTGACTGATGGCAATGACGGTGTCACACCTTTGCAAACGACGCGCATCAATTTCAATTTGCGCCGCTTGCGCCGCCCAACTCTGCGCACCACTGCTTAAATACTCAATCGCTTGGTGTCCTAATTCGGGATTTCTTTCCGCCACCAATACCAAAAAATGATCCAAACCTAATAAATGCAACGGCTGATATTCATCCCAAAAAACAGAATGCCAAAATAAACGACTTTTTTGCGTATCATTACGCCGTTCTTCTTTATGATAAACTAATAAATTCCACGCACTCAATAAAGGATAAAATAAAATCGGCCGCCACCAATTAAAAGTTAAACCCAAACCAAAAGCAATGATACTGATTAATAAAATATGGCTCATTTCATGGCGTTCTAAAATCACCATAAACGCAATATAAATACCCGCACTCCCAAAAACACCCGCAATAATTCCCGCCCAAGGATTAGCGATACGCTTGGCTAAAACATAAGGAAAGGCAAACAATAATAAATACAACAACGCATTTTCTATGCCCCCATGAAATCCCACTAAAAATAATTCTAAATAAGGCGAATTTTTTGCAAATAAATGCACCAATAAAGTAAAACCAGATAATAATATCCCACTGAATAATCCCAACACCATCCCTTCGCGCCATCGCCACGTATACCATCCCCAAATTAAGGCTAGAGAACAGGCAAAAACCACCGCAATTAATCCATCGTAAACCAAACTAAATAATAAACCACTGTCCGTTAATGTCGCTGCGGTTCTGGCTAATAAAGTGGTTAATGTTGCCATTAAAGAAGTGGTAATGACACTGATAAATACCCCAATCACCACACTGCCCACTTGACGATGTTGCGAAGGGCGGATATGGCTGCGAGTACTGGCATTCATCATACTGCCCGCAATCCCTGCAATAAATAAAGCAAATATAATAGTCAATAAGGCTTCACTATGAATAGATTTAGTCTCAACATTAAAACCAGAGATACTAAAAATAACCGCAATCGCAATATTTTTAGCCATACTAAAAACCACATCCCCCGCCATTCCAATAGGCAAGCTTAATAAAAAACTCCCCAATAAGCTCACTATTCCACCAAAAATAACAGAAATAAATAAACTCCCCAAAATCCCCGCCACACAACCAAAAATAAGCGCGTACAATACCGCTAACAATCCATTTTCAAAAGACACGCCCATTAAGCCTAATATTAATCCTGCTAATCCCGCGCCAAAAATAGGAAAAATCCCATGTAATAAAAAAATCACACGCCGCACTGCATGATGTTGCCATTGCGGACGCTGTAAATCGGCTAACGCAAAATCAGGCGGACAATGCGGTAAATGCTGTTGAAAATAAGCACGCCAATAAGAAGGCGTAAATAACAGCCAATGCAATAAAAAAAAACTGGCTAATAAAGCATTAGACGGCAAATCAGGCGAAGATTTAGAAAGCAACATGAGCAGTTATTCTATCCATAGAGAAAACACACTAATTCAATTCCTCAATTTCATACACCGTCAAAGAATGACTTTTGCCTTTAAATTGAATAGAAGGCAATGCAGTGGCACGAACGCGCTGCTGGGCTACGGAAAAATAAGTTTTTTCCCCCACCAACACCTGCCCACCACGCGCATGGCTACACAAGCGAGAAGCCACATTCACCGTGTCTCCAATCGCCGTATATTGATAATGGCCGCCTGCGCCGACATTCCCCACCACTGCTTCTCCCGTATTAATGCCCACGCCAAAATGAACGGGTAAATCATAAGGTAATTTAAATAAACGCTGCTCTTGATACACTTTCGCCGTTTCTTGCAAATTTAAACCCGCTCGAATCGCATGAGCCGCATGGTGCGGCAAATCATCAGGCGCATTAAAAATCGCCATCACCGCATCCCCCATATAATTTAAAATCACCCCGCCTGCATCCACAATCGCAGAAACCGCCATGTCTAAACATAAATGCAATAATTCAATCGTTTCTGTCGGCGTTAATTGCTCACTAATACGGGTATAATTACGTAAATCCGCAAATAATAACGTCACTTCGCGCACTTCTCCGCCTAAAGTGGGATTAATCCGTTGCTCAATTAACGCACGAGACACTTGATGTGGCACGTAATGTTGCAAAATAAATTCTAATTGCTGATGACTTTCGTCTAAACGATGTTTTAATAAACTTAATTCATTACGCTGTTGCGTTAAAATTTGTTGTGTTTTAGTATAAGGAGTATTGTCAGAAATAATAATTAACAAAAAGCGATGTTCTTCCTCTTGATGACACACTAAAGTGACGTTTAAATAATGCGTGTTATTATCATCATCGGAACGGTTTAAATTTTCCAGTTGAAAATCCGCTAATTGACCTAAAAAAATCTCTTCAATAATATCTTCGCAGCCCACTAATTCTGGAATTAAATCCAATAAATCCGCAGGCAAAACAATCCCCGTAAATAACACACAAGTCCCCCCCTGCGCAATCACCGATAATTCTCGATTCGCCAGCAAATAAACCGTTTTTTGTTCAACCAATAATCGATCAAGCAGCGCGTAAACCTGATCAGCACGCGCCGCGTTTGGCAGAGGCAGTGGAAACATAGTAGAATCAGAGGCAGTCATGGCAAAAAAGTCAGTAAACAAGGTAAAATTCGCGTCAATCGGGACACAGCTTATCAAAATGTCCCAATTTTTGCATGTTTACGCCTAAGCGGCAATTGCTTGCCTACAACGCATTAGCGATAATAAACACTTCCAACACGATTGGATTTTAGGAGTTAAGCGTGTGAGTCTGTTTCTTGGTAAAACTCATTATGAAGTCTTAGGGGTCAGTCCCTTGGCCAGCGTCGAGGACATTCGACTTGCCGCCCAAAACAAAGCCAGCGAAATTAATATGGCTTTCAATGCCTTGAGTGATGAGGAAAAACGGCATCGCCATAAAGAAGTCCAATCTCATGCCGATGCCATCAAAAACGCATTGTTTACCTTATCCGATCCGGAACAACGGCAGTTATACGATGTGCAGATCAGTCAGGCTACACTTTCATCCGCAGAAGGCAGCGGAATTGTTGAAATTGCGGAAGAAAAAGAGCCATTTATCACCCTTCCCGGTATCGTGGCGATGGCTTTCGCCTTAACACTGCTCTATTTCATTTTTATTGGCGACGAATACTTATCTGCTTTCATCGCCGTGTTGTTGTAGATTCGGGTTTAAGTTGACCTCAGTTAGAGCCGTACACAGGCTGTGCAGTAATGCGCCAATCGCGGCCAATCGCACGTATCTCCGTGATGTTTAAGGGAATATGTTGATTTAAACGCTCTAATTGAGGCAAATTAAACAAGCCTCTGGCCTTATTCCCCATCAACAGCGGTGCCACATAGATCACCATTTCATCGATCAATTGCGCCCGCAACATCGCGCCACTCAACGTTGATCCGGTTTCTAACAGTAATTCATTCACGTGATAATCGTTCGCCAACGACGCACACACCGCATGTAAATCCAATTCCCCATTCACCGCACACAACACCACCACTGTAGCCCCTGCTTTTTCTAACATGTGGCGAATGGTCTCATTAAGTGATACCGTGTAAATCACCGTGTTGCCGGGTTCTTGTAACACTTTAGCATCGGGGGGCGTGCTTAAATGCGCATCCATAATCACCCGCAAAGGTTGTCGAATACGTTTAGGCATGAACATAAATGGTGGCAATTCCGTTTCGCGCACGGTGAGACGCGGATCGTCTGACAAAATGGTCCCCGCACCCGTCATCACCGCCGAACTACGCGCCCGTAGAGCCTGCACATCGCGCCGCGCTTCTTGAGAAGTAATCCATTGACTTTCCCCAGAAGCCATTGCAGTACGACCGTCAAGACTCATCGCCAATTTACTGCGCACATAGGGCCGATTATGCCGCATTCGCATAAAAAAGCCGGGGTTTAACTGCTCTGTTTCCGCGCCTAGAATACCGCTGCTGACCGTAATTCCGGCCTTCATCAATTGTTCTAAGCCTTTTTTAGCCACAATGGGATTGGGATCGGTGGTGGACGCAACCACTCGCGTAATTCCTGCGCGAATTAACGCATCCGTACACGGCGGTGTACGACCATAGTGACAACAAGGTTCTAAGGTGACATAACAGGTCGCACCTTGCGCTTTTTCTTTGGCCATTTGTAGTGCGTTAATTTCCGCGTGCGGTTCTCCCGCGAACTCATGCCAACCCTCTCCCACAATCTCGCCATCGCGCACAATCACACAACCCACACGCGGATTGGGATCGGTTGTCCATAATCCGCGGGCAGCCAGTTTCAAGGCGCGTGACATGTAATATTGATCATTATACACTTCAGTCATACTTAATCCGTCTAGGCGTAAACAGGAAAACGCGCACACAAGGTCTTCACCGCTTCGCGCACCTGTTGTTTCACCGTTTCATTGTGCAGATCGTCTAAAATATCACAAATCCAGATGGCCACTTGTGTCGCTTCGACTTCGGTAAAGCCTCGCGTGGTGATCGCCGGCGTACCAATACGCAATCCACTGGTAACAAAAGGCGATTGAGGATCGTTGGGAACGGCATTTTTATTGACAGTAATGTGGGCCGAACCCAAAGCCGCATCCGCTTCTTTACCCGTAATTCCCTTATGAATCAAACTGATCAACATCAAATGATTGTCCGTACCCCCCGAAACAATGTCATAACCCCGTTGTTGAATCACTTGCGCCATCGCTCGCGCATTGGTGAGAACTTGGGCTTGATAGGTTTTAAATTCACTCTGCATGGCTTCTTTTAAGGCCACCGCTTTGGCCGCAATCACGTGCATTAACGGCCCACCTTGATTGCCGGGAAAAACTAGGGAATTTAATTTTTTCTCTAAATCAGGATTGGCTTTGGCGAGAATTAACCCCCCGCGAGGGCCACGTAAGGTTTTATGCGTGGTGGTGGTGGTGACATCGGCAATATTCACCGGACTGGGATATAAACCCGCGGCCACTAATCCCGCCACATGCGCCATATCTGCGAGTAAATACGCCCCAACTTCGTCAGCAATTTCGCGTAAACATTGCCAATCCACCACTCTGGAATAAGCACTAAATCCACTGACGATTAACTTGGGACGATGGGTGTGTGCCAAAGTGCGCACTTGATCGTAATCGATTTCGCCCGTGTTCGGATTGAGGCCGTAGGGTATGGCGTTGTACAATTTGCCCGAAAAATTGACGCTGGCACCGTGTGTTAAATGGCCGCCTTCCGCTAAACTCATTCCCAACAAGGTCTCACCCGGTTGCAATAAAGCCATAAACGCGGCAGAGTTGGCTTGTGAGCCTGAATGCGGCTGAACGTTGGCATAAGCCGCACCAAATAAGGCTTTTGCCCGCTCAATGGCCAACGATTCTGCCACATCAACAAACTCACAACCGCCATAATAACGTTTGCCCGGATAACCCTCAGCATATTTATTGGTCAAGACACTGCCTTGTGCTTGTAAGACTCTTGGGCTGGTGTAATTCTCTGAAGCAATCAGTTCAATGTGATCTTCTTGTCGTTGTTGTTCGTGTTGCATGGCTTGCCAGAGGTCTGGATCGAAGTCAGCCACCGTCATTTCTTTTGTAAACATAACTCACCTACTTGCTTATTGGGTGTAAAAGTGGACTGCTCATCATAGCATAACAGGTGTTTAAGGTCATGATTGCCACGTGGCGCGATGCCACAACGCCCGCCAACCGCGCCCCAACCATCGCCAATCCCGATAAAAATTCCGCTGTGCCGCATAACAGGCTTCTTCTACAGCAATTTCACAGGCAGAACGCGGTTGAGACAGATAGGCGAATTGGGCGGGGCCAAATAATCCAATTGGGGCGTGATCGCGGACAAATTCCCATGCTTCTTGTCGGTGTTGCAGCGATTCGGCTGTTCGCGGCGCAACGCCCACCAGTCGCAAATGCCCTTGAATGACGGCGATAAGTTTGGGTAAATGGCGCAAAATTGGCGCGTTCACATTCCATTCCCACGCAATAAAAGATTGACGTTGGGAATGGAGTAAGGTCACGCGCATGAAGGCAGTTTTTTGATGCGGCCACCCCGCTTTCCATGCCGCGGGAATCCACAGCGGTAACGACAGCACTAATAAAATTAGTCCCAACAATCGATGCAACCCATTGGCTAATAATACGCCAAAGGTTTCTCGATGCAAATCTGCTATTGAATAGTCGGTGACGGTATAAGTGGTGATACTGTCTTTATCGGGTTCAAAATCGAGGCGTAATTGTCCCCACACGAGTGAATTATTGAGTTCAACATGAGGCGCGATATAGGTGTTGGGCATGACGACGGTATTATACAAATGCACGTGTCGGTCAATAATGGATTCGTTGCCCACCACGACTCCTCCACTGAAACGTGCGGTGGGATGAATACGGCAAAACATGCCAATGACACCGCGATTCGGTCGTACGATGTTGGAACGATGCCCGACCATGAGTCCGTCAGCGACTTTTGTCCCTGGTAAGACGAGATGTTGAAATTGGGCTGCGCTGGCGTGTAGGTTGATTTTATGGTATTCGGAAAGGGAGCGCAGTAGGGCATAATTTCCTGTTATTTCAATGGTTTCTACGGTGGTTGTGGGTTGTTGAGACCATGGGGTGGGCGGCCAAGCAAGGATATTCGCGGTTTCCCAATGATTATTGCGTTGTCGATCTCGCGTAATGATGGCAATTCCTGCAAATTGGTCGGCGATGGTGGCTGCCACGAGAGGAGGAGAGGTGGAAGTGATTTGTTTTAAGAAATCATTCAGGGAAACATTAAGTAATATATCTCCGCGCAAAATTAAGTAACGATCATCCGTTAATAAAGTTCCTTGTCGTTGTAATAATTGTGCGGGTAATTCTTGGCCTTGGCTGACAATATAATTCAATTGGATTCCCCAGCGTTCGCCATTGCCCATGTGGTGGCGGATGAGGGGCGCGAAGGCGGAGATGACGAGGGTGACTTGTCGAATGCCTGCGGCTAATAACATTTCAAAGGTGTAGTTTATCAGGGGTTTGGAGGCGAGCGGCAATAAGGCCAGAGAGGTACGCTCGGTGAGTGGGGCTAATTCTTGTCCTAAGCGGTCGGCAAAGACGATGGCTTTCATGGGTTTTTTGCACTCCTGTTGAGGTTTTTTGAGATAAGTCGCTAAACGAGAATAATATCTCGTTCCCAATGGCTTGTGGGAACGAGATAACCCTGAAAATCAAGATTCAAACAAAGACAATAAGCCAAATCATTAAAGCGATAATAAAAACAAACAGCCCTACTTTTTGCCAATTAATATTTTTACGGAACATCCAGATGGCTTTACCCAAGCCAATAGGGATAAAAAAGAAAATAAGCAACGGCAACCAAAGCGGCATTAAACCATAAAATAACCAGTTATTGACGGGTTCAGGTGGCGTACTTTTTAGATGTTGTAATTGGGCGATTGCTTGTTTAGTTCGTAGGGCTTCGGGCAAGTCTTCTATTTCAACATGTTGTGCCAGTTTTCTCTGAAAATTTAACAATGCGGGATTCCAGATAGGAGCTAATAAAAGTTTTTGCCACCAAGGGTAATTAATTTTTTTAATAACTTGTTTTGGTTGAGGATTATTGTCCAAAACACGCTCTAGCTTCTTAATTTCCTTTAACCACATTTCAGGCAAAGCCGACACATCCACAAATGCCGCTAATTGCGTTAAGAAATCGCGGGCTTGCTGAGATAAATTAATGGCTTTTAAATCATCAGGCAAAGCAGGGTGACGGCTTGCGAGAACCAGATTGCGATAAGCCTTTGTCAAACCAGGAATCACAGGGATAAATTTCTGTTCAAATAAAAGCGGGGTTAGTAATTGGATTGCTTGATGATAATCAGCTACGGCTTCGCTGATTTTGCCTTGATCTAACCACTCAGTGCCACGATTCATGTAAGCCATCGCCAAATCATTTTGCCAATCAGGTGGCCATACCTGTTGCTGGCTGGCTAGTTGTTTTCTTAGAGATTCTTGTAATTGAATCGCTTGGCCATAATCGGTTAGGGCTTTGCCGAGTTCACTTTGGTCTAACCACGCATTGCCACGATTCACGTAAGCCTTCGCCAAGTCATTTTGCCATGCAGGTGGCCACGCCTGTTGTTGGCTGGCCAATTGGTCTTTTAGGGATTTTTGTAATTGAATCGCTTGGTCATAATCAGCTAGGGCTTCGATGAGTTTGTCTTGGGCATACCACGCATTGCCACGATTCACGTAAGCCCTCGCCAAATCATTTTGCCATGCAGGTGGCCATACCTGCTGTTGGTTGGCCAGTTGGTCTTTTAGGGATTTTTGTAATTGAATCGCTTGGCGATAATCGGCTAAGGCTTCAACGAATTTGCCTTGGGTTAATAATCCCACACCACGATTCATGTAAACCCTAGCCAAATCATTTTGCCATTCAGGTGGCCATGTCTGCTGTTGGCTGACCAATTGGTCTTTTAGGGATTTTTGTAATTGAATCGCTTGGTCATAATCGAGTACAGCTTCTCTGAATTTGCCTTGGTTTGACAACAAATTACCACGATTCACGTAAGCCTTTGCCCAATCATTTTGCCATTCAGGTGTCCATGCATGTTGTTGACTGACCAGTTGTTTTCTTATGGATTTTCGTAATTGAATCGCTTGGTTATAATCGGCTAGGGCTTCACTGAGTTTGCCTTGGTTTGATAATACAAGACCTCGATTACTGTAAGCATTCGCTAAATTATTTTGCCATTCAGGTGTCCATGCCTGTTGCTGGTTAGCCAGATGCACTTTTAAGGATTTTTGTAATCGAATCGCTTGGTGATAATCAGCCACGGCTTCGCTAAGTTTGCCTTGATCTGACAACGCATTGCCACGACTTCCGTAAGCGTTCGCCAAATTATTTTGCCATTCAGGTAGCCGTGCCTGCTGTTGGCTGGTTAATCGTGCTTTTAGGGATTCTTGTAACTGAATCGCTTGGTCATGATCGACTACGGCTTCTCTGAATTTGCCTTGGGCTTTGAACACGTTGCCACGCCCCATGTAAGTACTTGCTAAATCATTTTGCCACCGACCTTCCCCAGTTTGGGTCAATAAGGCTTGATATAACACCGCTGTTGCCGAATGCCACATGGCGGCGGTGGCATAATGCGCCCGTTTGTAGTGGGCTGTGCCTTGCCCCTCAAATGCCCATGCAAATACATTATTCCCAAATACAACTTGTTGCAGGGATTCATTTCCACTTAATCGGGCTTGAGCGGGCAGGGAGCGCAGTTGATAAAGCACGACGGGATTGGTTTCTTGTTTCAAATCGTTTATCGGCCGACCATTACAATCTATAAGAAACAGTTCCGCCAATCGACCTTGTATAGCGACTAATTCCTGCTCTCAAACTGATTGTAAAAAAGTCGTTAAGCCTTTCAAACCTAAACGATAATGCACCGCCGACACTGACCGCCGCTCCACCCGCAAGACCGCTTTTAGACTCGACAAAGCAAACACCACCCGCGCCGATTGCGGCGAATCCCCTAACCATTCCGCTAACACCGATAACGGCAAACCTTGCCACACTTCCTCACGCACGCCCCGCACCGAAGCCAGCAAATTGTCCTCTTCCATCGCCGCTAACTCAGCCGCCGCCAAAGTCAATAATACCTGCTGAAAAAACGCCCATTGTTTAGAGTCCGCGCCCAAAGTCATCTTCATTTGTTTAAGGTAAAAATCATACAAAGCCTCCCCTTGCGGCAAACTCGGCAATTGCGCGGCCGTCACGCCATAATCGCGCAACAAATCACACAATAACGCCACATATAAAAATCGCCGCTTCCCCCGCGCCAACACTTCCGCAAATACGGCTGCATTATTTGGCGTGTACGGCACTCGTTCATCGAAATAAGCGCGCAATAACTGCAAATAAGCTGTTGTTTTCTGCATATTTACCGTAAATCCTGACACATTCTCCGATCTTGCCGTCAACAACGACAAATAACGCCGAATTTTTGGTGCGCATTCATTCGTGGGACGCGAAGTCAACAACACATAACAATTTTCCCCCAACAGCGCGGCCAACGGCAACACATCAAAAATATGAGGCGACTCCACAAATGTAAACTCATCTAACCCATCCACACACAACAACAATTTCGCGTGTGGCAATTGATAAACCTGTCGATACACCGCTAACCATTTTCCTATCCATTCCACAAAGGCTTGCGGCAAATTTTTGGCTGAACGATCAAATTCAGGTAAAGGTTGACTGCCTGCTTGTACATTAACAGTATTTCTAAAATTCTGACCTAAATAATCAATAAAAAAATTCAAATGATAACGATATTCTCGCCGCAAATGAAAAGTAACCACCAACAAATTATCCAATAACGGCTCATCTAAACCCGCTTCCACCGCTAACCCTTGTACAAACAAACTTTTACCCACATGCGCAGGCGCGTGCAAGTAAAATATTCCGCGTGAATGTTGCGTTATAAATTCGGCTAAAGGTTGGCGCAAATAAGTGGGCGACAAATATTCTGCGTCTAAGGATTTCTCTTTTAATAACTTATCTAAGGCCGTTTTAATAAAATCGCCACCGATTTCTTCCGTATCGTGAGGCAATAAATCGGGTGGAATTTCTCGCAATGCGTGGGCTAATTCAGGCGCGTAATGTCCTGCCCGCATCATTTTATGTCCTGCGAAATAATCCAAAAAAGCCAATTTATACTTATTTTCCTTACCGTCCCGACCGTCAAAAAAGAACACATCCTGTTTACCACACACCGTACAACGCCGCAACGCCAACAACGGCGACAATAACAGTTTTTCTCCCGTCGCCAATTGCCAGAATAAATCCAACGTTTCATCTTGATGTGGGTGATCATCTTGATCCGCGTGCCGTGTTTGCAGACAAGCCGCGCCATGCAATATTTCACTTGTAAAAGAATAAAGTTGTGCCGTTTGCCATATAGTGGGCAAGTTTTTTAAGGCATCATTTAAATGGATAATATGGTTTTTTAACTCTGGAAAATAATCTTCAACATGCAAACGCAATGCACCATGTCCCACAGTTTCATTACGCCACTGAATTAAATCTTTTAACAACTTTTGTAAAGTGGTTTCTCTTCCTGCTTTAACCTGCGAGTTATTAGGCAATTGACGAAACCATTGCGCCAAACTGGCAATTTCCAATGCCTCACAGCGTACTAATTCCTTAGCCAACTCATCCGCGATCCGCTGCCAATCGCCCAAAGACAATTTTTTCCCCAACAAAATCGCCCATGTTTTCTGTTTTAACGTCTCATCATCTTGATGCGTCAATAACCATTGCGCCATAACGACTGCGGGAAATTTAATCAACACTTCCACCACATCTTTTAACTGCAAAACCGCAGTCACCAAAAGCCCTTCTTCTAATACCGTTTTTAAGCGATAATATTCATGAGCAATCGGCGCAGGATAATCGTTAATAACCGTATCCAGCCAAGCTGCATTCTGAGCAAAATCACGAACTTCTTGGCGAACTTCTTTTGTATTAGCACGGGTTAAAAAAGCGGGAGTATTAGGCATCTTATTCTCTTATTTCCTTGTTTGATCGTCATCATCACGCAAAGGGACTTGATTCATATAATGACTATTGAAAACTTTAAATTGCAAGCAGAAGACACCCAACGAATTGCAGGTTATGTGGAGGGATTAAAAAGCGAATATCCAGAAGCAAATATTAGCCAATTTGTGATTTATTGTTTTGGTAATCAGAGATTTCGTGTGTTTCAGGTGGAGTAGGGGCAGATCGGCGTATCTGCCCTCTTCATTTATGCCCTATTTTCCAACCAATCTAACAAATCAGTTGGTTTTGACAACAAACCCGTTGCGCCCCACTGTTCAGGGCGATCTGTGGCGGACAGATAACCATAGGTGGCGACCAGCGTTTGCATTCCTGCGCGCTGTCCTGCTTGTATGTCCGTCACGGCATCGCCCACATAGAGGCTGTCCACAGGCGCAATATGAGCCAACGTGCAAGCGTGTAATAATTGAGCAGGATCAGGCTTTTGTTGTGGTAAAGTGTCGCCGCTGATTGTGCAGACACTGCGCGTTTCCCAGCCCAACGTCCGCACAATCGGATCGGTCAACCAACCCATTTTATTCGTCACGATCCCCCAGAGTAAACCTTGTTTTTCTAAAGAAAACAGCACTTCTTCGATACCATCGAATAAAACAGTATGTTTCAACGGATTTTCTGCATATAATCCAACCAGTTGCCGTTTTAACGGTTCATATTTAGGATGTTGGGCATCAATGCCAAAGCCACCACGAATCAACATTCCTGCGCCTCCAGAGACCCACGGGCGTATTTTTTCAATGGCAATAGGGGGTTTATTGGCTTGCATTAATAACGTATTTAATGCCCAACCTAAATCTAAGGCACTGTCAATTAATGTTCCGTCTAAATCAAATAAAACTAATTTCATCATAAATTACAACAAATCACTGTATTGAGTATGAACTAAATAATTCACATCAAGCCCTTTAGCTAAATAATAATGTTGATTCAGTGGTTGATAATGTAAACCGATTAAATCCTGCACCTGTAAACCCGCAATGCGACACCAACGCACTAATTCCGATGGACGAATAAATTTTGCATAATCATGCGTGCCTTTTGGCAGTAATTTTAACAAATATTCCGCGCCAATGATGGCGAATAAATAGGCTTTAGGATTGCGATTAATGGTAGAAAAAAACACGTGGCCATTGGGTTTGACCAATTTTTGACAGGCCATCACCACAGAAGAAGGACTTGGCACGTGTTCTAACATTTCTAAACACGTCACCACATCAAATTGATGCGGCATTTTTTCGGCTAAGGCTTCGGCAGTCATTTCTTGATAATCAACCTGTTGCCCTGATTCGTACAAGTGTAATTTAGCCACATTTAATGAGTCTTGTGCCATGTCAATTCCCGTGACAAATGCGCCTTTTGCGGCCATGCTTTCGCTCAAAATTCCCCCGCCACAGCCCACATCAAGTACGCGTTTGCCCGCCAAACCACCACAACGGCTGTCAATATAATGCAAACGCAAAGGGTTAATATCATGTAGCGGTTTAAATTCGCTGTGCCGATCCCACCAACGCGCCGCTAAAGCAGAAAATTTTGCTAATTCGTGGGTATCCACGTTGCTTTTTAAATCCATTATTTTTTTCCTATTTGGAGTGAAAATGTTGAGAATGGCTGTCCCTATGTGCTGTTTCTTAACCATGCACTACCCATCTCCGCATAGCAATTCTGCGGAAAAATTAAGTACAATAGGTTGCCTTTAGATTGTTATATCAGCTACGATGCGCTGAAAAAGGTCGTTTTTATCAGACGAAAATTGTTACGAATCATTTAATTGATGAAGCAGCACTTGTACTAACTGTGGAGATGCACCCAAATAAGGCAAAACCACCACGCGCAAATCGGGATAATCCGCTTGTTTTCGGGCGATGGCTTGGGGAATATCCTCGCTGACGTGGCGGCCAGCCGAGAGAAAATAAGGTAAAATGAACAATTCGCTACAGCCTTGTTGTACACAATGATCAATTTCCGCTTCAATAGAAGGTTCAGCCAATTCTAAAAAAGCACAAGAAACCTGTTTAAATTCCGTACCGGCTTGAATTCGTAATTGGTCGGTTAATTGTCTCACTTCTTGGTTGGATAATTCTCGACGGCTGCCGTGGGCAATTAAAAGTAAACTTTTCATATTTTTTAACTCTAATTAGGCCGGTGAAAACCTTATGGATTATATAAATTACAATGAATGGATTGAACATTTAGGGATAATCATGGTGAGCAGTGCATCATTATTAATCGTGGTATTAATCGTTTGGGCCTATCAACATCGTCGTCGTCGCACGCAAATGTTACAACATTCTGAACACGAAGGGTATGCCGCAGATCAGTATGGGCAATCTTTCGATGCCCACGAAGCCGCACACGAAACCCAAGCCCTATTAGATGCCCTCGCGCCCACGCATAAACCCACATCCCACCCACCACTTTCCCCTCCAGAATCGCCTCATGATAACTCAGAACAGTCGGCTTCGGAATTAATTATTGCTTTGTTTGTCGCAGCGGCGCATCAGAATTATTTTAATGGGGTCGATTTATTCGCGGTATTTGAAGAATTGGGCTTGCGTTATGGACGAATGAAAATTTATCATCATTATGGATTGGGTGAGTTAAAAGTGGAAGAACCCATTTTTAGTGTGGCGAATATGGTTGAACCGGGAACTTTTGATCCAACAAATAGTGAAGAATTAGCTACGCCGGGTGTGGCTTTGTTTATGCGTTTACCGGGGCCATTTGGAGGACGAGTGGCGTTGGAATTATTGCTAAACCATGCACAAAAATTAGCCGAATTATTAGAAGGAACGGTGTTAGATGAACGCCGTAAACCCTTAACTGCAAAAACCATTGAGCAGTTAAGACAACGAGTGGCTCAATTTGAGCAACAATTGGTGTAATTATTATCACTTTAAAGGAGATGTTTTAATGCGTAAAATTAAAAATTTTTTAATACCGTTAATGATATTATTTTCTGGTTTTTTTAGCCTGTCTCTTAGCGCACAAGAAACGCTGCGTTTAGCCACCACCACCAGCACCGAGAATTCGGGTTTATTACAACATTTACTGCCTGCTTTTGAGCAATATTCGGGGTTAAAAGTGCATGTCATCGCGGTGGGAACAGGGAAAGCCTTGCGTATGGGACAAGATGGCGATGCTGATGTGTTACTAACACATGCGCCTGAATTGGAAAATGTATTTATTTCAGAAGGACACGGGGTGTCGGCACGAGATATAATGTACAACGATTTTTTATTGGTCGGCCCCAAAGCAGACCCCGCTAAAATTGCAGGCGGACGCGATGCCAGCGTAGCGTTACAACAGATTGCTGCCCAAAGTGCCACTTTTATTTCTCGCGGTGACGACTCTGGCACACACAACAAAGAACGCGAATTGTGGCAAGTTTCTGGGGTAGAACCGAAAGGAATGTGGTACAAAGAAGCCGGTCAAGGCATGGGAGCAGTTTTGCAAATGGCCGATGAATTAGAGGCTTACACCCTCACTGACCGCGGCACATGGCTCAGTTACAAAGCAAAAAGCCATTTAGTGGAATTGGTTGAAGGCGACGAACGTTTATTCAATCCTTATCGCGTCATTGCGGTTAATCCAGACAAATATCGGGACATTAATTATCTTGGTGCCATGCAGTTAATTGCGTGGTTGACTTCGGTACCGGGACAAACGGCGATTCACGAATTTTTAATTAACGGAGAGCGTTTATTTACGCCAACAGCGATTCGATTTAACCCATAACTTATTGCCTCTGAGTCAGAATGGTAAGAATGAGGAAACTCACCAAAATAAATTCTTTAGTTCTGATTCAGAGAAAAATTTTTAATTTACTGTTAAAAATCTTTATAATAATCTTTCTTAAACGGTTCATACCAATCTTTATCAGCGACATTCCAACTGCGCGCCCAGTAAATAAAAGGCGTATCGAATAAAGCAATAACAAATTTAAACAAATATTTTGCTAATCCCAGATGAATGGCCATTTTTAACTGCACCACCCCCCACCACACCACCAACGAATAAAGCACCGTATCCACCGCTTGCGACGCTAACGTAGACACATTATTACGTAACCACAAATGACGACCTTTAGTCTTACGTTTTAAATAATGAAACACCCAAACATCAAAACTCTGACTGATCAAGTACGCAAACAATGACCCAAACACAAACCGCGGCGTAAAACCAAAAATTGAAACCATCGCATCATGAACCGAACGCGACGACGGTGCCGGCACAAACAATAAACTCACCGACATCATCACCACCAATATCACACTGGTCGCAAAACCCAATAAAACCGCTCGCTGCGCCTCTCGACGACCATAACGCTCACTGAGCAGATCAGTCGCAAAATAAATCCCAGAATAAATAATTGTCCCTAAACTCGTGTGCATCCCAAAAATCATGGTCAACTTCGGCCCTTGCAGATTCGACAACATGATGCCCAAAATGACAGAGGTATAAAGACCCGTCTTGCCAAATAGACGATACAACAACAACGTCACCGATAAATCTGCTGTAATGGTAAGAAACCACAGCAAATTCTGATGTGTTGTTGCAAATTCCATAAACCAAGACGGTAGAAACATAGTCAATATCAGTTTGTTGTTGCTAAGGCAAGTCAGTGACCCCGTGATGAGCAGGGAGCTGTTCGGTGATGTGACACCATTGGGCTACATTAAATCCGCTGTCTTCATCACACACAGAGGATAAACGCGCTACAAAAAAGCTAAAATTACACTTTAATTCTGAGGCGGATCAGATGATTTATTTAAGGGAGAAGAGGTTGCATTTTTATTTAATTCTGGGCAAGGCGTGGTGGTTGCGGTTTTAGCGGCTGATTTAGCGGTCAATTCGTTTTCCCAATGGTAATCTTCGTAGGAAACCGGACGAGTTTCATGCCAATCTCGTTTAGACACATCCCAACTACACGCCCAGTAAATAAACGGAGTATCTAATAGAGCAACAATAACTTTAAATAAATATTTTGCTAAAGACAATTCAATCGCCATCTTTAATCCAACAATAGGTGTCCATACCACCAAAGCATATAAAATAGTATCTACAGCCTGCGAAGTAATGGTAGAAACATTATTGCGTAACCACAAATGACGGCCGCGTGTTTTTTGTTTAATATAATGGAAAAGCCACACATCAAAACTTTGACTCACCAAATAAACAAACAACGACCCAAATACGAATAAAGGCGTAAAATCAAACAGGGTAGTAATGGCTTCATGGATAGTTTCTGCAAAGGGCTTTGATGGGAGAAATAACAGGCTTAATGACATCATGATGACCATAATGACACTGGTAGCAAATCCCAATAAAACAGCGCGTGTTCCTTCTCGTTTGCCGTAGCGTTCACTGAGTATATCGGTCGCAAAATAAATCCCAGAATAGAGAATTAAACCCAAACTGGTTTCTAAACCAAAAATAACCGTGAGTTTAGGACCTTGTAAATTACTCAACATAATGTTGAGAATCACCACCGCGTAAAGCCCCATTTTACCAAACAGCCGGTACATCAAAAGGGTTATGGCTAAATCGAACGCAACGGTTAATACCCAAAGTGCATTTTGATAAGCCAAAAAGAATTGTGTCAGAGATTCTGGGATCATGTGCTAATCCTGTGCTAATCCATCGTCTGTTTACGGTAAGAACGTATTTAATACCCTGCTATGCAATTATTGAACCTAAGCGAATTATCTGCATAACAGAGCGATACTTATATCCGTGTTGGCTGGTTTTGAAATGAATCGTGAATCTGCGGTTTTCCCTAATCACGACCTTTGGAAACTCCTGTGGCGGTTTGCGTGCAGCCTTGGGTTTGCCGACACCGGGCGCGAGCCAACAGCTTAGCTTAATTCACGTACAATGGTAAGCTATTCTGGCACAATTTGACGGACTTTCTGCCAGTTTATCAAAAACCGCCTTCCACGTGTACAAAAGGGATAACATCCATCCAAATGATGTTACCCCTCACAATGGCACAGAAATAACCTATTCATATTCCTATCTTTTCTATCTGCCCATTCAAACGGATACCACAAAATCTAATCTAACAATTTCACAAAGAAGACAATAAAGGCAATAAATAATGATCAAAATCCTGCGCCGTAAATTCACCGGGATGCCGCAATAAAATATTACCCTGGTGACTAATGACCACCGTAAAAGGCAAAGTATCAAGACGATTCCCATACTCCCGCGCCAAACCAAGACCCGCTTCACCCGCCACCAAAACCGGATAATTAATTTCAAACTGCTTCACAAAATCCGAAACCTTCGCTTCTTGATCAATGGCAATGCCCACAAATTGCAACCCTTTTTCCCCATACTGCGCTTGCCATTCGACAAAAGCGGGAATTTCCTTGACGCAAGGCGAACACCACGTTGCCCAAAAATTCAAGACCAACAACTGCCCTTCCCACTCACTTAATTCGCGCATATTCTGAGTCAAATCAGGCAATGTAAACGGCACCGCAGGCGTAATGGTCTTCACAATCTCCGTTGATAAACGGTCAGAAGAGGGCTTGGAATCTGGACGGGGAGCAGCTCTGTCAGAGACATAAGTCAACCAAAAATAACCCAGCACCACGCCCAACAACACCAAACCCGCTTTCCAAAACATCTGTATCATGGTTGTTTTAATTCCGTAATATGTTGATAAAACTTATCTGCCGTCATAAAACCCACCACCCGATAACCCCGTTGTTCTTCGCCACGGGCATCAAAAAACAAAATCGCCGGAGGGCCAAACAAACCAAAACGTTGATATAAAGCCTTATCCGCCGCATCATTGGCAGTGACATCGGTTTGTAAACGGACAAAATCTGCCAGTGCGGCTTGTACTCGTGAATCAGTAAACGTGAAATGTTCCATTTCCTTACAAGAGACACACCAATCTGCATAGAAGTCTAACATGACTGGCCGTCCTTGCGCATTGGCTAAAGCGGAGTCTAACCCATCATTTCCCTTAATCATTTGAAAAGTGAGCGCATTCCCCGTACCAACCGACGAATTGCTAGACACAGAAGCCGTGAATACACTCAACGGCTGCCACACAGAACGACTGCCCGCCGCAACCCCTATCAATAACATGGCACCATACAGCAACAAAATAATTCCCAAACCTTTCCACATCTTACGCCATGTAGCACCAGCGTCTACAGGTTCTAAAGCCCCCATAAACACCGCCGAAACAATCAGCAAAACAGCCCATAACAACGACTCCACCGTAGGAGAAAGCAACCAACTGCTCAACCAAATCGCCACCGCTAACAACAACACCCCAAACACCGCTTTCACCTGATTCATCCACAAACCCGCTTTAGGCAACAAACGCCCAGCCGAAGTGCCAATGAGCAACAAAGGCGCACCCATCCCCAAGCCCATACTAAACAAAGCAAAGCCACCCAATACCGCATCTTGCGTTTGCCCAATGTAAATCAATGCCCCCGCCAACGGTGCTGCCACACAAGGGCCAACAATCAACGCCGACAAAATCCCCATAATCGCCACACCCGCCAACGTGCCTCCTTGCTGACTGTTACTCCACTGACTCAAACGAGTTTGCCAACTGTTGGGCAATTGCAGATCGTAAAAACCAAACATAGACAAAGCCAACGCCACAAAAACCAAAGCAAACGCCACAGTAACAACAGGAGTTTGCAATGCCGTCTGTAAACTTTCTCCCAATATTCCCGCAAACACCCCCGCCAATGCGTAAGTCAACGCCATCGCCAACACATAAACCAATGACATCGTAAATGCCGAGCGAGTCGTAAGATTGTCTTGCCCCGCAATAATGCTAGACAAAATTGGAATCATAGGAAATACGCAAGGAGTAAAAGCCAGCAATAAGCCAAAACCAAAAAACATCAACAAAACGTACCACATACTACCGTCTTTCAATAAATCAGCAATCTGATCTTGTTCAGTGCGTTTTTCTGAGGGGGAGACGACGGGGGAAGTTTCTACAGGAGAAACAACAGGAGAAGGTGTAGAACTAAAAACCGCGGGTAAAGTCAATGTCTCTTCAAGATCAATCGGCGGATAACACAAACCCGCCTCAGCACAACCTTGATACTGCACCGTTAAATGAACTTGTTGTGTTTCATCAGAGGGTTGCAGCGGCAATTCTATTTCTAAAATCGCCTCATCATAAACCGCAACCCGTCCAAATAAAGGATCATCCTTCGTTTTTGCCGGCGGATATTGAACCGCACCCAATTGACCGGGAGTCACCGTAAATTTAAATTTATCCTGATACAAATAATAACCGGGTGCAATTTGCCACTGTACAATGATGCGATCCCGATACGGAGCGAGTGTGGAAAAAGCAAAAGCTTGCTCAGGGGGCAAAAAATCATCATCCGCTTGATGAAGTAACGGTGCGGTTTCAGTTTGCTGTCTTAATGCGACTTTAAGCGAACTGAAATCATCACTTTTAGCCGGTGCAACAGAAGAAGGATCAGAGGAAATGTCAGCCACCGCGGGCAAAACCGCAGTGACTGTGCGTTGAAAACTGGGATAACAGGGATCGGGTTCAGGGGGACATCCTTGTGCAGTGACAAGCAGCGTGATGGCATTTTCTGTGGACGGCTGCAAGCGAACCGGAACAGTCAACTGCACAAGATCACGATAGATTTCAATGTCTCCCAATCCTCCCGCAGTCCACGTACCGGTGGCTGGAGGCAATGACCATGCGCCCAAATCGACCCCATCGGTTTTTGCGCTCACCGTGATTTTATCCCGAATGAGCCAATAACCATCGGCTATTTTCCACGTCAATTGCAGCGTTTGTGCATCTACGGCTTGTGCCTGCAATTCAAAGGCTTCAGTGTGTGACAAAAGACGGGCTACACTGTGCGAACTGACTCCGCTCAATAACAAGCCTAAAAACAAAATAAACCCATGCGAAAACCTAATATTCATTGCAGACTTACCCTCATCTCAATCAGAATTCTTTAATCTTAAAATTTTCCAGAATTATAGCAAATTTTCGTCTGAATGCGGAAACATGGTAATTTAATAATTCTGTAATGATAAATTGAATTCTGATTCAGACGATCTGCAATCATTTCTGCTTATTTGGCTAGATTTTCAAAAAACTTTTTCACATCATCTAACCAAGAACTTTCACGGGGTCGATTTTGGTTATTGCCTTCATTTAGGCTGGCTTCAAAGGCTTGGAGTAATTCCTTTTGTCGTGTGGTGAGATTCACGGGTGTTTCCACCACCACCTGACACAACAAATCACCCGGTGGGCCACCGCGCACGGGTTTAACACCCTTAGCGCGCACGCGGAAAATTTTCCCTGTTTGTGTTTCAGGAGGAATTTTCAACATCACGCTGCCTTCTAAGGTCGGTACTTCCAAATCGCCGCCGAGCGCGGCTGTCGTGATACTAATAGGCACTTCACAGGCTAAATTATTCTCTTCGCGGACAAAAATAGGATGAGGTTTAACATTAATCTGCACATACAAATCACCGGGTGGCCCACCTTGGACTCCGGCTTCGCCTTCGTTGGATAAACGAATACGGTCGCCTGTGTCAACGCCGGGCGGAACTTTAACAGATAAGGTTTTGTGTTCTTGTACTCGTCCTGTACCGTGACAATTGGAGCAAGGCGAGGGGGTAATTTTCCCCTGACCGTGGCAGGAAGGGCAGGTTTGTTGTACAGAAAAAAAGCCTTGTGTCATGCGAATTTGTCCAGCTCCTCCACAACGGGGACAGGTTTTGACACTGGTGCCGGGTTTTGCGCCCGTGCCATCGCATACAGAGCAAGTGACTTGTGTAGGAATACGAATTTTAACTTCTGTTCCTGCCACTGCTTCTTCCAAGCTCAAACTCAAATCGTAGCGCAAATCTGCTCCGCGATAAGCGCGTCGTCCACCGTTAGTGCGAGCGGCTCCGCCGCCGAAAAGTGTTTCAAAAACCTCGCTAAAATCAAATCCTTGTCCGCCACCGAAGCCGCCGCCGCCCATACTGGGATTAATGCCTTCGTGGCCGAATTGGTCGTAAGCTGCCCGTTTTTGCGGATCGCTCAATACTTCGTTGGCTTCGTTGATTTCTTTAAAACGTTCTTCAGCTTCTTTACTGTTAGGATTGCGGTCAGGATGATATTTCATAGCCATTTTACGATAGGCTTTTTTTAATTCATCTTCACTGGCATTTCTCGCAACGCCCAATACTTCGTAATAATCTCGTTTCGACATAGTCATTAACTTATAAGGTTTGGATGGGTTAATTGGGTTATTCTAAATGGGAATTTTTTAAAATTATTTAATATTCGGTCTCTATATTAAATTCAACACGGCTTTGCAAAACAATTTCTTCAATCACATTGATGTGTTATTTTTTGCAGTAAATCACTTGTGGATTCATTTGTTTATAACAATCGATCATTTTTTATTTCCATCTTCTTTTTCACAGCCAGCAATTCTTCTTCCAAATGTTCTTTTATTTCAAGCGCACGGCGTAAACCAATTTTTAAATATTCATCTTGTGTTTCTATACTAATACTTTTTCTACCTAGAGATTTAGCGACAGCCGCTGTGGTAAACATTCCTGTAAGATGTCCTTGTTTTTCGTATTTTTCCATGTTCTGCGATAATTTTGGGAATTGCCAAATTTTATAACGTCCTCCACTTTAACACGCCACAGCCCCTACAGCCAATTGTTTTTATTCTATAACCAGTAATGCTTAATTTAAACCCTTACAGAGTACTTCAAGCATAAAATCAGTGGAATGCTGCCCATTAATGTGCGTTTTAATGAACACAAAAAACGTATTTTTTACAGACTGCACTAAGTATTTTGGCATCGTTATGGGGTGTTTTTTATGTTTATTTTTCTGAATTGGGATTGACGGGATTGGAATTTCTTGGAATTAAGACTGACTGAGATTGCGAAGGGATAAAAAAAGAGAACTTCGGTGGGGGGACACCCTCTCAATTGATTGAGAGGGTGCAAAACAAGCCCAAACGGGAAATTGAAACGTGTAGTAAATGATAACTAACATCTTTCTACTCCTTCGTCGATCCTCTGTAAAACAGAAAAACCAACAGCGGACATCTGACTGGCTGATTATAGTTGCGTTGAGTTTTTTTCGCAAGCCTGAACCTTTACTAATAAATAATAACTAACATAACTTGACTAGGTGGGGGAGGCGGACTAAACTACTACCTATTACATCTTTCGATTAAACAACGCTGTGGAGGTTACTGTATGAGATTTGTTACACATCATTTACACATCGAAGTAGACGATTATCCAGATTGTGATGGTGATTTCACTGAATATTACGTTTTTCAATTAAACAACGCTGTGAAGGTTACTATGAGACTTGTTACACATCATTTACACATGCAAGTAGGCGATTATCCAGATTGTGATGCTGATTTCAGAGAAGATAGATATGAAAGAATACTGGAAGAAATTAGCCTTCGGTTATCTGGGAAACACTTGTCTGAGTCCAAACAGGAGGAAATCGAGTTTCTTCTGAAGCAAGGCTGTGATCCAGAGACCATCATATCGCACTTTGAGAGTTACGACTAATACACTCTCCATCACAACTTATCCACTATAAATTTGCTTTAATAAAAATGGGTAAATTAATATACTCTTTTTTCCGTCTTTGCATTGCTTTTTTTTTGGTAAGGCATATAATACTTCGTACTCACTTTGAGTAGTTCAATTTAATCCATTTGAGGAAAATACTGTGACTGGCATTCGTTTGTATATCGATATTCCCCATGATTACCGTCATGCTGTCATTCAACATCGGGACAGTGTGGCGAATGTATTAACTCGCGCTCTACGGCGACATGGCTGGCAACCGACTAAAAATCAACCCGCTCGCTGGGGATTCGGGGTCATTACTAAACCCGTTAATAAAACCGATAATCCCAAACAACGTTTATATAAATTGCAACGGGTTATTGTGGGCAGTAGTGATCCTGAAATTGCCGCCGCTTTGGCGCAAATTAATGCCGATGATTTAATGGAAGATACACAAGCTCCCGGTGCGGGTTTAGATTTTAGTGTGGCGGAGATTTATTCTGCGCCCGATTGGGTGGAAACAGAAGCGGTTAATTTTTATTGCGTTTCACCGATTCGCGTTTCTGATCCTGAACATAAAATTGACACTTATTTACAAACGGATGATCGGTTTAATCTGTTATTAAATCGGACAATGCAAACTCGTTTTCAACGGCCGTTTCATTTGAAATTTACGCCCGATAATTTATACACTCGACTACACGATGGCGACATTACTGGACACATGGCCATCAAAATGAAAAAAGGACAACCCGTTATTTTACAAGGTATTATTGTGCCTTTTCTTTTAACGGGGCCTGCTGAAGATTTACGTGATGTATGGTTTTCGGGATTGGGACGCAGCAGTGCCAGAGGCTTTGGGTGTGTGGAGTTGGCGCAATGAACACTTTAAATTGGAAGTCTTATCTTGGCAAGGATGGTTTATTTATAAAAGCATTTAAACCTTTACGTGAACAGTTAAATCGACAAGCCAATGAACTGGGTATTGAAAACTTAAATTGGTTGATTAAATCGGGTAAAGGTGGAGATGTTCCTTACCTTTATTACCATGATATTTCACTTTATCGTCACTGCATGGATGTGGCTACGGTGGCGTTTATGTTGTTTGTTCACGCATGGCAAAACAACAAAGCACCTCATCCCGAACAATCTAATCAATTTGTTGCGCCTGATGACGAAGCAACGGCTGAACAATTGGTGCGGACTCTTTTCGCCATCGCATTTATGCACGATGCAGATAAATATGTTGGTGCAGAATTGTCCAGTAGTCCAAATGAAAGACAATTGCAGCAATTACATGCGGATTTAGCCATAGAACAATGGGCAAATTTGAGTTTACCCCTCAGCTTAACGCTGGTGTCGATGGTCGAAACCACTCGTGGTAAAGGCACAGCGATAATGACGGGAGTTCGTCCCACTTTAAACCAATATTTTTTGGGAGAATTGGTGGGGTGGAGTGATGGGATTGTATCCGCAGGCAGTGAATTAGGGTACGCCGCTATTGTTGAAAGTTACAATAAACATTTAGCTGCGTTTAGTAAAAATTATGGCATTCCCATTACGTCGTTAAAACTGGTTTCATTTCAATATGACCCTGTTATTTTGGCTGAATTGCAAGATGTATTTATCAAGCATTTTTATGATCACAACTATTTTCCCTTAGTTTGCATTTTGGAAGGGAGAATTTTAAAGGTTAGTTTGCCTGAAAATTATCCATTATTGGATGTTTTTGATGAATTAAGAGATCGCTTATCTTTTCAGTTTCCCACTATGGATCGCATTCAAAATACGGGCGAAGTTGTTTTGAGTTATGTTAAAACACCTGCCCATTTAATAAAAGCGGTGGGGGATTTTAAACAAGCAAAAGCTAAAAGCTATACGGGTCTTTTATCTATAAAATCTGTAGATAAAGCGACTGTAAAAACATTGATTAATCGCTGGATTAATGAATATGATTTGGTAGCCGCCCAAGAATCTGAAGGGGCTTTTATTCAAACTATTTTGCCCAGTCAACAAGAGCATGAAATTGAACTTTATGCGTTAGTTATTTCGGCTGCTTTGCGCGGCATTGATCCTAAAACCAGTTTTTCAGAAAAACTGCTGAACCAAAGAACGCAACAATTATTGCAAAATTATCCTGAAATTGCAGTGAAATTGCAGGAAGAATTGGGAGGCATTGAACTGTCGGATTTGCAAAAAGACACGCAACAAGCGGTCTTGGCTATGTTGGCTTCGGAACTGATTGATGATCAAGACGATTTAGAAGCCATGATTGCCGTTTGTCAAGGCGATTTTCCCGTTGATGAAGCCACAGATGAGGGGATAAATACCATTATTACCCAATTAACTGCACAATGTGGTTTAGCTCAACCTGCTGATAATGAATGGCTTTATGCGACTGCTCCCAAAGCAGGAACTTGTGTGATTTGCAGCGCACCCGCTGACACGGAAATTAGTCAAAAACTGAAAACCAATATTAAAACTTCTGCTTTTTATAATGGTATTGGACACCGCAAAAGTATTTGGTCACAAGCGGGAATTAATTATTTGTGTCCTGCTTGCATTAAACAGCAGGAATTAACGCAACAACGTTATCCTAAATTAAGCGGAAAACCTTTGTTGGTTGCTACCCCCTTTCGTGGCTTAATTAGTGCCAATTTAGAAGAAGTGGGAGTAGAAAGTGTATTAAGTTCTTATGATGTTCATAAGAATTGGCAATATTTTCTACCTTGGAATATGGATTTAAATCATCGTTACCCGCTTAGTTTAGAAGAAGAACAAAGCGAATTTCAAGAGCAGGTAAAAGCCTTATATCGCTGGGCAAAATTCGCATTAATTACTGGAAATGCCACGCATTTATTTATTGCAGCACAGCGAGATTGTAAAGCCACTTTGTTGTTTGAACAAATGCCACCGTTGATTAATACATTGTTGTTAGATTTGGTGGTAAAAACAGAAGATATTGCTGCTTTACCTGCTGAGGTAAAAGCAAAATTACAACAACGCCAATTACTGGATAAATTAACACGACAATTGCCTTATGAGCAAAATACGTGGCGACGAAATCGGTTAATTGCTGTGGTTGAGCGGTTAAAATTATTTGTTGATTTGTTGGGATTTCATGAGGGTTTTCAGGCACTTTCCGCGATGACCGAATATGGTTGGTGGCCAGTGGCGTGGTTGGCGCAGCGAGAACCTGACAGTAGTCTCAAAAAGAAGTCGTTAAAATTTATGTTAGACATTGCACAGGAGCAATACCCTATGACAAATTCCACACTCACCACACTCGCCGAAAGCGCGGCGGCTATTCAACGTTATCCCGGTTGGGAGGCTTCCAATAGCGATAAACGTTTTTGTTTAACGCTGGCGTTAGAACAATATGAAATTGGTGTTAATCATCAATTGGATAAAGAAACGATTGTCGCTGCCATTGCAGGTGTATTGGCTGATACTTTATTACGACGGGAAATGCACACGGGCGGAAATAGCCAATTTCCTGCACGTTGTCAGGCATTTGGCGAGATTTTTTATGATTTTGTCACCCAGTTTTCTATGCAGAAAGTGATAGACCCACGTTTTCAACGTTTTTTGTTAGCCGCTTATGCGCATTTGTTTATGCAAACCAGTTTGGCACACAGCAAAGCCAATAAAGAAAAATATGCTAATTCTCAAGCAGAATTGATTTCAACTGAAAATTGAGATTAATGAGTGCTTTTTATTTTCTCAAAGGAGCTTTTAATGAAGACTTTACTTGAACAATTACCCAAAGAAATCGTATTTACATACGAATATGGTAAAGATGATTTTTCTATTCCTCGTTTACCCGAAGCACAATGTATTGTGATTCCTGTTGTTAGAGAGGTGATTGCGCCCATTTTAATTCGTAACAATGATACAGAAAGTATCACTGATATTTTGGCCGCTGGACAACGGCGAGTACGTATGATTGCCTCGAAAACGAAAGGGGTTGAGCGGCGACGCGCCGATCAAATTCTGCGAATTTTGGGGACAGGCGGAAAAATGGCCGCCAATAAGGGTTATATCCGCAAAGAACGTCAAGTGGGCGATGTATTTGATTTAAGCACTTATGTCTTTGGCTACTCGGCAAATGCCAATTTGGGAGGAGGGAAAGATACGATTTGTTCGGTGCATTCTGCTGTTTTGTACAGTGATGCCTTGTCGATTCAAGCGATTAGTGAATTGACCGATAACGTATTTCGACAAGGTGGGATTTCAGAAGAATTTGTCACTTTCGACGCAGAGGACAAAACCACTTCTCCTAAGATTTTTAAAACCCATGCTGTTTTACCGCCTGCACTTTTAGTGCAAACGTTGGTGATGACGGGAAATCGAATGACTTGTGAGGCGTTGAATCACTTATTGCTGTCGATTGGTCTTTCAGGGGCTTATGGCGGTGCAACGGCGACAACAGGCACGAATCTAAAAACGCATTTGTGCGGGATTTATTGGGGAAAATTGGAACGCCCCGTTAATGCACCAGAGGAGATTTTGAAAGCCATTGGTCAACCCACGACACCTCATGAAGCCGTTGAAAAGATTGAACAATTGATGCGCGATCCAGAGCAGGGTTATCCGTTTAGTGCGGCTACTGAACAGTTGTCTTCTGCTGCTTATTTGCAGAATTATGTCAAGGAATTGATACATCAATTTGAAACTGATCAGCCTGAGTTAAAAGCTGCCTATCAGAAAGCGGAAGCGCAAATGCGTGAGTTATTTAACGCATGGTTTACAAAACCCGATAAAGCAAAGAAAAAGTGAGGCTAACCCATGAACTTGTCAGAGAGTAGCGTCATTGGTTTAACGGCAAGAGTGCTTACTCCGTTTTATTATCATGGTTTGTATGTGAGCGATGGCAGTGCCACTTATGCTGGGGTTATTACGGATACGGCGTTGATGTTTGCGTTGGCGGCGGCTTTTAGTTCACGTTATCGCGTTTTGCGTACTAAGGGAGATACTCGCTATCGACAAGACATTGCCAGTTTGCCTTGGCGGGCTTCTTTGCTGATGGGAACGCATACACAAGCTCTCGCGCCTGTGCGCCATACCACAGATATTACACGAGAAGGAGGATACACAGAGCGTTTTCGACGTAGCACTGGATCGGGTAATTATAAAACGACTTTTTTAGTGCATGAAATTGCCGCAGGCTCTGAATATGAAGGTATTATAGTGGGTATTGATCCATTTAAAGCCATTCCTTTTTCAAGCGCAAAAAAATTAGTTATTAGAGTGGGTGCTGGACGTTTAGGATTATTGGAATTAACGCCTAATCCTACACTCAAACAGGTGCGTTTAAATGTGGCAACGGCTCGCTTATTTGGTTCTGATGAAAAACAGTTATCAGAAGATTATCGTGTGTTAGATACGATTCGAGTGAGTCATTCGTTAAGTCTGGATCAAGCTAAGTCAATTTTATTGAATTGGCATTGAGTTAAATTTTATTTTAATATCAGGGATAATTTTTAAGAAATTATCCCTTTTTTTGAGGAGAAAAAGATGTTTAGAATTAAGGCGCATGGTGTTAAGCATTCGGAAAAATCTTTGTCTTATGCGCAGACAGAATTATTAAATTCTACTATGCCAATTCGGGTATGTGGTGCGCCGACGGGATCGGGTAAAACTTATGCTTTTTTTGAGGCAGTGAAACAAGGGCAATTGGTGTTTTTTGTTGTGCCAACTCAAGCCTTAGCCAGAGATATTAAAAACACGGCCATTTCTGTATTGGGTAATGAGAATCAAGTGAAAATTTGGGATTATGAGCAAACCAAATTTGCTTTAGAACAAGGGGAAAAACCTTGGTTATTACGAGAAGAAGAATTAAAAACGCTAAAGCGACAGGGTGGCATGATTGTGGCGACTTTAGAGTCTTTGGCTAAATTGATTCTCGGTAAAGACCCAAAATTTCAATATTCTCATTTGGATATTAAGACGTTATTGTGGTTTTGTGATCATTTGGTTTTTGATGAAGCTCATACTTTAAATGAACGGGCTTTTGGTTTGATTTATTTGATGATGGTTTTAGTGACACATTTGCATCGTGAAAATCTACAAGGTCATTTTCTTAAATTAAGTTTATTGTCAGCAACGCATAGTAATTTATTTAGCGAATTGTTAGACAGTCAAGATTTACCTCAAGAATCTTTTATTCAATTTGATGAACAAGTGATTGAAGAAGGATTTGATCGGGCTTTGCATGGTGATGTGATAGTGCATTATTGTAAAACTCCTATTTTGGAAACGATACATGATTATGCTCCTGAATTAATCCGTCAATTATCTCCTGAAACGGCTTTGTTATTGGTTTATGATTCTATGGCACAATTTGCTCGTGATGAGTCTAATTTAGCGCATTTTTTTAAAACACAGGGCATTAGAGCTGATGAAGTTATTTTAATTAATGGACAAGATAAACAGTCTTCACATTCTTTTGGTGGAACTGGGTTTGAAGCAGGGTTATTTCCTGCGGCAAAGCATCGCGTTATTATTGGAACTTCGGCGGTGGAAATGGGGGTTAATTTTAAGGTGAATTGTGCCATTATTGAATCGGGTTTTGATGCAGCAGGTTTATTGCAGCGAATCGGGCGAGTTGCTCGCGGAGAAAAGGAGGGAGTGGTTTATGTTTGTCTTTCAAGTGTGGCGAAAATTGGGGATACACTTCGACATGTAAAGAAATTAGAGCCTCTGGCAAATTCGCAAGAAAGTTATACTATTGAGCAAGTAAGACAGAAGATGGCGGATAAAAAAGGGCATCTCAAGGTGTTTGATTTGAAAAAAGCAAAGTATTTGGGTGGGGCTTTTTGGTCGGTTTTATCACGGGGAGAGGGACGTTATTTGATGAAGGATGCGGTTTTACCTGCGTTTGATTCGTTGATTGCACATAAGACAGATGGAAAAGAAAAACTTCCAGCTCCTTGCGATTTTTTGAATTATTTGCACCAATTGGGGCAGAAAAATGATTGGAATGGACGATCTTATTTTGAGGCTTGGCTTGCTGCGGTGGATAAGGCTTTGTGCGATGTCAGGGGATTTACACCCACTTTGAAAGTCAGCTTTAACGGTAAATTATTTGAATATAATGCGGATTGGGTTTTGTCTCGTTTGGAATCTGCTGATTTGGTTGATGAAGATGGTCGGCATATTTATACAGGAAATCGATCTGATTATCTGCGGGAAAAGGCTGAGAAGATTAATTTTTCTGTGCTAAATCCTTTTGGCTCATCTTTTACAATCAGTGAGACACATTTTTCAAATGTGTTAAATCCATATTTGTCAAAATTGGAAAAATTGGAAGCCAAATACGGTAAAAATCCTGTTTTTAAATCAGCCATTCTGTTTATTCGATTAACGGGCTTGGTGGTGCGCGATGAACAAATGGATTCTTTGGAAAAATCAGGTGGAATTATTTAATTTTTTAGTAGGTTATTATGCTTCTCCTTCAAGTCAGTGAATTACTAGCCGAAGCGGAGGCGTTGAATGTACACGGTTTGATGTTTCAGCATATTGCATTGTGTGAGACGCGGGCGTGGTTGCATTATTATCGCATTGATTGCGCTCATTTGAATCGACATATTCAGGCCGGTATTTTGTTGCATGAAACCGCTTATGAGGGAGAAGCCAGTCAGCCATTTTGGGGGTTTGGTATTCATCCCGATTGTCTCGATAACGATAAGCGTGAAGTCAGTGAGGTGAAAAAAAGTAAGTCTCATGAGTCTGCCAGTATCGCTCAATTGCGTTTTTATTTGGCTGTGCTTGTCCATACGACGCAACAGGAATGGTCTGGAGTTTTGCGTTATCCCAAGTCCCGACGCATTAAACGGATCGTGTTTGATGTCGATGCACAAACGGCTTTTATTCAGGATTTTGAACGCATTAAGCAGGTGATCGCTTGTTTTTCTCCTCCCGCTAAAATCGAGCAGCCATTGTGTCAAAACTGTTCTTATCGCATCGTATGTTGGCAGAAAAGTACGGAAGATTGGGATTATTAATTTCACGGAAATATAATGGAAACGCTTTATTTGCTCTCTGATACGCGCTTGAGTCGGCGTGATAATACGTTACAGGTGACCCCCAAAGAAGGTAAACCCCGTCGCTTTCCTGTGGAAACGCTGAAGCATGTCGTGGTGTTGGGAAGTATGCAGTTTAATACGGAATTGGCGAGTTTTTTGGGAAAAAATGGGGTTCGGTTGTCTTTTCATGATTTTTATGGTTATTTTTCGGGATCGCTTGAGGCGGCGAATCCGCATCAGTCGGGCGCAGTTCATTTGGGACAGGCACGGATTATTTTGGATGAAACGACTCGTTTGGCGTTGGCGCGGTGTATTTTGAACGGTGGGCTGCATAATTTGGCCGCGAATTTACGTTATTACTGTTATCGGGATCGACCTGATTTGAAACCTATTTTGGAACAAATGCAACGGCATCAAGAGAATTTGCTACAAGCCAATTCGATAGAGCAGTTGATGGGTTGTGAAGGGATGACGCGTCAAGTTTATTATTCGGGATGGCAGTTGATTAATCCTGAGTTGACTATTGTGAGACGAACTCGACGGCCGCCTACCGATAGAATTAATGCACTGATTTCATTTTGTAATGGGCTTGTTTATAGTGCGTGTAAGCATGAGTTGTCGAAAACACATTTGGACCCAACGTTGAGTTTTGTTCATGCGCCCACTCAGGCTCGTGCTTCGTTGGCTTTGGATTTGGCTGAGGTGTTTAAGCCTGTTTTGGCAGATCGTTTGATTTTTACGTTGGTGAATCAACGGATGTTGAAAGATGAGGATTTTACGGAATCTCCAGGATTTTGCCATTTGAGCGAGTCAGGACGACGCATTGTTGTTGAGGCATTTCGGGAGAAAATGGATAAGGTGTCTTTGGCTGATGATGTCCGTGGTTATCGGACGCTTATTTTACGGGAAGCCTTTCGTTTACAATCTCATGTTCTGGGTTTGACCGATTATCAGCCGTTTTTACATAAGGTATAGATTGTATGTATGTGGTTGTTTTTTATGATGTTCCTGCCAAACGAACCCGTTTGTTCTATAAATTACTGGCTCGCTATCTCCACTGGCGACAGAATAGTGTGTTTTGTGGTGATTTGACGGAAGCGACTTATAAGCGTTTACGTCGTGAACTGGCTGAATTATCTGAAGATGATGATCGATTGGCTTTTGTCTCTACAGAGAATCGACACAATGTGACGGTGGAATTCGTGGAACATCAAAAATCCCGACTCGATGACGGTCATCAGGGGAGTGAGGTTTTGTAATATTTTTTGGCATAACATTTTATTTTTGGTTTAAGCAAACTCGTTTTGTTGACTTTTTGAGAGGAATATGGGAGGATAGTCCCAACTTCGACCTCCGTTTACGCCAAAACCCTAGGGGGTCGAAGTTGAAAGGAGTTATACGGTCTATGAAGAATCAACAACTTACGTTGTATATCAGTGATACGCCACTTAGTCGTAACGCCGCCAAACCGCATAACTCAGAGGGTTTCAATTTCCCGTTTGGGGTAGAAAGTAAAAATTGTAGTGCATCACTGAAGGTATAAGAGGCGTTTCAATTTCCCGTTTGGGGTAGAAAGATGAAGCATCATCATCCTTATTTAATGCCTCTATTAGTTTCAATTTCCCGTTTGGGGTAGAAAGACCGCATCAGCTTTTTCAATTTTATTGATATTTTGTTTCAATTTCCCGTTTGGGGTAGAAAGAGGCATCGATACCAAGTAAAGCGGCAAAAAAGGAATGTTTCAATTTCCCGTTTGGGGTAGAAAGCTTGCCTATCAGTGTAATTTCTTCGCCAAACTGGTAGTTTCAATTTCCCGTTTGGGGTAGAAAGTTGTTCCTGATTACACGACAAAATCCCCTGAATCTCGTTTCAATTTCCCGTTTGGGGTAGAAAGTGCGCTTGGTGCGGTATGAAAAGAAACAATAATATCGTTTCAATTTCCCGTTTGGGGTAGAAAGTAATGTAATCAGAAATCATTTTGCGAAAGGACATAAGTTTCAATTTCCCGTTTGGGGTAGAAAGATTCCAAGCGGTTTTAACCATTTCTTTGGGCTTAGTTTCAATTTCCCATTTGGGGTAGAAAGATGCCCGTACTTTCGATTTAGACCCGCTTATCTTTTGTTTCAATTTCCCTTGTTGAACGTCTTAATTGCACTCTCAGACAGCGTATTTCTCGCTTAGTCAGAGAAACGCTATCCTTCTCTAAAAAATTAGAAAATCATAATTCACCATGATAACGAATCGTTAGATTTGGGATAATTTTATTCATATCACTACTTGGCTAGGACTACCAAACTCATGGTCAAGGCGGTTCTTTTGCTGCCTCGGCATGTGGGAACGAGCAAACACGGAAAATGATTGACATAAAAAGTTTTTTTTCACATACTTTTGCCAATTAGTATTATTTTGAAAACAATAAGTTATGTATTGATGTTTTTTTTACGGGTTGTTGGCCATATTGTTTTGCTTTACTTTATATTCATTCATGGGTTGGATTCACAATGACACAGACATCACGTCCCGTTCGCTGTCTTTTTTACTCGCATGTTTGGGTGGTACACATGTTGAAGCAAGCGGGTTTAGGCGCGTTTGATCAGCAGCAGGTGTTGATAGAATTGGCGGAAAATTCTCATTTGGCCGCTGTGTTCGGTGAACAAGGTAAACCTCGATTTGGTATTGCGGGTTTATTGCGTTTATCTGGACGTTTGGATTCGCTGGTGCAGACATTTAAGAATGTGCCGTCGCCTTTGGTGTTGGCTCCGCGTCCTGCAATGCCCGCGGCAATGCTAAATTCAGCCGTGGGATTGTTGGCCAGTACGCCAGCTCCTTACGAAACGGCAACCTTATTAATTCATGTAGAAGACGCGCCTTTATTTGCAGGCTGTTATGCGCAGGTGAATGAATTTAGCGTGTTGTGGGATGTCTTAGACCCGCCTTCGCCCGCACTGGTGGCGATGGCGCAAACCTTAGCCGACCAACAAGTGATCACTCAACACACTTGGCGCGGTTTTCACTTATACCGACATCCTAATCGTAATTCGCCAGATGCGGTGGATCGAATGCAGCAATTCAAAACCATTTTACAAGACTACCCCCTCTTAACAGGACAAGCCGCCTAAAAAAACCATCATGGTATGCGCATCATCTGGCGTGTCGCCAGCGTTATTAATGGCTTGTCGCGGGATGTTGCGCATTGGTACGGCGACGGTGTCGGCATCGTTTTTTTATGAGTTAAAATGTCTAGGTTATCAACATATTATTGATGTGTCGGGTTTAGGAACTTGGGCATTTTGGCCGCGGGATTTGACGCGATTATTTGAAGTATCCCGTTTTTCGTTCAGTGATGTTTTTTCCGTTCCTGCCAGACATTCTCTGTTACCGTCTAAAATTTCCCCTATTCTTTATCAAAAACATGTGCTTATCGCAGAACAGCAGGCTTTTGCCGCAGCAGTCGCACACGCACGTATTTGTCTAATACAGCAACGCGAAGGGGTTTATTTATGCTGTCAACAAGGCTACGGACGATCCCCCGCAGTCGCACTGGCCACGCTCATGTCTGCTTTCGATTTACCCACAGAAACCGCATTGACTTTGGTTAAAACGCTGCACCCGCACGCCCGTTTGACCGAAATGAGTATCGCTGCCAGTTTATGGTATAGAACTCATTTGATAGCGCAAAATTAAAGCATTACAACTCACCCAAGCCGGTGGCTTGTGCTTTCATTTAATGCTGCTACAATGACCGCTGATGTTGAAAATGTTGAATGTGTGTTAAATTTATCGTGTGATTCAGGAGCTTAAATGCAGAGTGAACAATTATTGAAAATGGTGATTAACGCCTTAGAAGATCGCAAAGCGCAAGAAATTAAGGTGTTAAACGTGCAGAAAATCAGTAATATTACTGATTATATGGTGATCGCCAGCGGGCAGTCGAATCGTCAAGTTGAAGCGATTGCCAGTAATGTGGTGGAAGAGTCGAAAAAGCACGGATTACGGCCATTGGGACAGGAAGGGTTTGAAACGGGAGAATGGGTGTTAGTGGATTTGGGCGATGTGATTGTGCATGTGATGCAGCCGGATATTCGGGATTTTTATCAGTTAGAAAAACTGTGGGGGGAAATGGGTAAAATGCCCGCCGCCAATACGCATTAATTTACAGAGGGTCAACAATGTGGATAGGTATCAACAATATGCGCAAATAGCTGGCTTAATCACTGGTGTATTGTGTCCTTTATGGTTATTCGCGGCACCGCACTGTGATTACCGCGTGGTGGCGAGCTATCCACATGATACGCAGGCCTTTACGCAAGGTTTAATTGTCGAAAATCATGTTTTTTACGAAAGCACGGGATTGTGGGGACAATCTAACTTACGTCAAGTCGATTTGACCACAGGTCAAGTGATGCAACAAGTGGCGTTAGATAAACAATTTTTCGGTGAGGGATTAACCCGTTGGGATAATCAGTTAATTCAATTAACGTGGAAAGCAGGTAAGGCATTTGTTTATGATATGACTCGTTTTGAGCGAATAAAAACGTTTCATTATGCCGGTGAAGGTTGGGGATTAACGCATGATAATGTCCATTTAATTATGAGCGATGGCACGAATCAATTGCGCTTTTTAAATCCCGACGATTTTAGCGTGCAAAAAACATTAGCTGTGTTTGATCAAGAAAAACCAATCATTCATTTAAATGAACTGGAATATGTGAAGCAAGAAATTTTTGCCAATATTTGGCACACTGATTTAATTGCCATGATTAATCCTGAAACGGGACAAGTCAACCGTTGGTTAGATTTAACCGCCTTACGTCCTGAAACAACACTGCGCCATTCTCAAGCGGTATTGAATGGGATTGCCTATGATGTCCAGCAAGATCGTTTATTTGTGACGGGAAAATGGTGGCCGACCGTGTTTGAAATTAAAATGGATCCCTGCTGATCGTAGAGACGTATTATTTACGTCTCTACGTATTACCGTCAAATTTTCCCTACTTCCCTACTTCCCTATTTCTCTGACTTATCCGATTTATCGGCATCCTCGTTGTCTGTCAAATCCGTTTTTAACTGAATACCACGCCGTCCGCCTTGTTTGCGGGGATTTGTGCTTTTTTTGCCGCTGCGTGCCACTGCATCTTGTGCGGTGGGGGCAGAGGATGGCGCGGGCGTTGTTTCAGATTCTACGGGATCAACGCGAGAAAGGGACACTTCTGCGATTTCAGCCGTTGCCTCTGGCGTGGGCGTTTTTTCTAACTCAGGCGCGGGAGAAGCAGACGGCGTTTCATCTCGAATGATGGGAGTTGCCGTTGATTCCACGCTGATTCCCTCTGGCAGCGTTACGGGAATAATGACGGTTTCTGGGCTGACTTTATCCGCCGGCAACACCACTTGCACCACGGATTGACCGCTCATTGCATGCGCCGGAACCACCGAAACGGAAGAAACCACCGGCGGCACAGCAGGCGAAGGCGCAGTTGTCACCGGTGCCGCTGGAGGAGGCGTAGGAGTCACTGGAGTTGGCGGTTGTTGTACTGTGCGGGGAGGTGGGGGAGGTTCTGGTTTTTGCGTCAACCGAGTCCACAACCCCACAATCATCATCCACAACATGATAAACACAGCCCGCACCATGTAAAAACCTAAGGTGGCAAACAACACCACTTTTTCGCCCACTTGCGCAAAAAAGCCGGGATTATCACTGTCAGTGGTTTTACTCTGACCGCCCGAACCGCCGTCGTGTGGTGTGTTATTGCCGCCGCAGTTGCTCTCGTCGCCGCCCAAACCACTGCTACACAAAGCCTCTGGCCCCACACTAATACAACCCAGCGGAATCACCACCAAAGTTAATAAGGTCGAAACCAACACGCCGAATAACAAGGAAATCGCCATCCCCTGAAAAATCGGATCAAACAAAATCACAAATGACCCCGCCACCAAAGCAAAAGCAGTAATCATAATCGGACGTGTTCTTGTTTTACAAGCCAAAATCACCGCATCTTCAATCGGCGTGCCTTTCTTCACTTCGTGAATCGAATAATCGACCAACAAAATCGAATTACGCACGATAATCCCCGCTAAAGCAATCCAACCAATCATCGATGTGGCCGTAAATTCGGCATTGAGCAACCAATGGCCGGGAATAATACCCAATAAAGTCAACGGAATAGGTGCCATAATCACCGCAGGCACGAGGAAATTACCAAATAACCACACCACCAGAATATAAATCAACACCATCGCCACACCAAAGGCTAAACCCATATCACGGAAGGTTTCATAGGTAATTGTCCATTCGCCTGTCCACTCAAAACCAGAGCGACCATCTGCTGGCGGCGGCCCAAGATAATACCCCCCCGTCGCACCCAAATCCACGCCATCTGGCGTAACATAGCCTTGTAACAACCGCTCCACCTCAAACATACCATAAATAGGCGCGCCCAAACGGTAACGATTGTCTCCCAAATACGTTCCCACCGAATCACCCACCACATATTCTACTGGGCGTAAATCTTTCTGATAAATAATTGGGTCTTGGGGAACTTTGACAAAACGCCCCAATTCAGCCAAAGAAATACTGCTACCTTGCTGACTGGGCATCGGCAGATCATACAAACGAGTGAGTTGAGAGCGCACCGACAAAGGCACTTGAATCACAATATACGTCGGTTCTAACACCGTTCCCCGCTTAATATCGCCTAACTTAAACCCACCCAATGCCATCGCTAAATTTTGATTAATGGTATCCACAGAAATACCGCGTCTGACTGCTTTTTCCGTATCCACCACAAAATGCCACGTGTCATAAGGTTGATCCATATAATTATCGACATCGCTAACAATTTCTGATTGTTCAAACACATGGGTTAAATGCTGTGCGACAGTACGACGAGTTTGATTATCTGGCCCGTAAACTTCAGCCACAACCGCTTGTAAAACTGGCGGCCCCGGCGGCATTTCTACTACGGTAAAACGCGCTCCAGTACCACGAGTTAATTCCGCTAACATACGGCGGGTTTCAGTGGCAATTTGATGACTGCTTCGCTTGCGATCTTTTTTATCCATCAATTGAATATGAATATCGGCTTGCCAAGAACTATCACGCAGATAATAGTGGCGTACCATACCATTAAAATCAAACGGTTGCGATGTACCAATATACGTGACCAAAGACACCACTTCAGGAATACTGCGGATTTTTTCCACCATTTGATAAGTCAAATTAGCCGTTGCCGGTAAAGACGTGCCTTCGGGCATATTGAGGAAAACAGAATACTCAGGCTTATTATCCAACGGTAACATTTTCACTTGCACGGCTGTGGTGTAAAACATTGCACAAGCCGCAAAAAATAACAACACCAGCCCCAGTAAAAATCCCCAACCAATCAAACGATTACTAAACAACGGGGGCAAAAGCCAACGATAAAAACGCTCTAATTTTTCATTGGTGTTGTGTTCGCGTTGTTCGGCCGCATGGAGTCCGGCGATAGAAGGACGAATACGCATTGCCAACCAAGGCGTAAACATAAACGCCGCCAATAAAGAAAAAATCATCGCCACCGATCCTAATGCCGGAATCGGTGCCATATAAGGACCCATCATGCCCGAAACAAATCCCATCGGTAACAACGCCGCCACCACAGTAAACGTAGCTAAAATCGTAGGATTACCCACTTCTCGCACGGCATCCACTGCGGTGTCAGTGTCAATTTTGCCGTTGAGCAGCCAGCGACGATAAATATTTTCCACCACCACAATCGCATCATCCACCAAAATCCCAATAGAGAAAATTAAGGCAAACAAACTCACCCGATCAATGGTAAAACCCAACACCCAAGCAGAAAATACGGTGATCAAAATCACCACAGGAATCACTAACGTCACCACAATGGCAGGTCGTATTCCCAAAGTCAGCAAAACCAAAACCGTCACCGCTCCCGTGGCAATGAATAATTTCTTAATTAAATCATTCACTTTATCGTTAGCTGTTTTCCCGTAATTGCGGGTGACTTCCACATGAACATTGTCAGGAATCAAGCGTTGTTGCAACATTTCCACTTGCTTTAACACTTGATCGGCCACGCTTACGCCGTTTGTTCCCACTTTTTTCGCCACGGCAATGGTGACAGCAGCCGCACCATTGACCACAGACGTTGTCCCAGCCACTTGCGGATAAGATGAACCAGAGAAAAAATTAACCAATTGACGCGCTTCTTCGGGGCCTTGGGTCACTGTGGCCACATCGCGCACATAAACCGGCGCATTAGCATGAGTTCCCACCACCAATTGCGCCACATCGTCGGCACTTTGTAAAAATGACCCCGTATAAACCGTAAAATAACGGTTATCCATCTCCAAATAACCCGCATTCAACTGACTGTTAGCCGTCTGAATGGTTTGTGCCACTTGCGCTAAACTGATATTAAAACCGGATAAACGCTCTGGCATCACCTCGATTTTAACTTGTTCAGCGCGTCCGCCGACAATATAACTGGCACCGGTGTCCGCAATTTCTTTCAAACTCTGCATGACATCCAACGCAATCGTGCGCAAAACGCCATCATCCACATCTTCTGACCATAGGGTCAACGCCACGACAGCGACATCATCAATCCCTTTGGGTTTCACCAAAGGCGGCATCACACCCGGAGGGACTTTATCCAGATTGGACTGTAATTTGTCATGGACTTTGAAAACAGAATTTTCCATCTGTTCGCCCACATCAAACTGCACAGTCACCATACCTTGTCCACGCATCGCCGCGGAATAGACGTGTTTCACGCCGGGAATTTCGGCCATAATGCGTTGTAATGGGTCTAAAGCCAGACTGGAAACCTGTTGCGACGAGGCACCAGGATATTGAATAAATAAATCCACCATCGGCACAGAAATTTGTGGGTCTTCCTGTCTGGGAGTAAAAATCAAGCCCATGATGCCCATAAACAGCATGGCGACAAAGAACAAGGGAGATAACGGAGAGTGAATATAATCTCGCGCCATGCGTCCGGCAATGCCTAAATGACTTGCCTCGGCAGTGCGCTCCTGCTCTGGGGGTTGTGAGTGTTTCTCGGTCATGATTGCACGGTTATCATTTTGTTTATCAAGGTTAATCGGCCGTCAAACCGTCGTCTAATCGATAACCAGACAACGGATAACCCATTCAAGGACGACGGGTTAAGGTTTAGGTGTGCTACTCCAACTGGAAGAACCGCCCGGTGCGGGACTGAGTTCGATCACATCACCATGTTTCAAGCCGCTTAATACGCTTACGTGATGAGTATCCATGTCGCGCCCAATACGAACCAGACGCAAACTACGTTGCTCACCTTGCCGCACATAAACCCCCGGCAAACTCCCCCGCCACACCAACGCCGAACGAGGAATCACCGGCAACACTTGAGCAGTGACATTGGTATCTTGTACATCCACTTGGGCATATTGTCCGGGACCTGTGCGCGTACCAATGGGCAGATCGAATTTCACTGTTACAGTATGACGGATAGGATCAGCCACCGGAAAAATATGCGCCACCCGCACTTGCACCGGCGTATTTAACACGTCCAATTTGGCTGGCACCGTCATGCCCACGTTCAAACCCGGCACCAAACGCGCTGGCACTTCTATTTGAATTTGTAAATATTCGGTGTCTGCAAACTGTACCAATGGCGTTCCGGGTTGTACGGTGTCGCCGACTTCAACCATTTTTTGGGTAATAATCCCATCAAACGGAGCTTTACCGACGGCATCGCGTAATTTGGCATCAATTTGCTCGATTTGCGATTGAGCGCGTAATTTGGCATTGCGGGCTTGTTCGATTTGGGTGCCGAAATTGTGCAACTCGGTATAACGATCCAAACCAGAATGGCTCTGACCTAAAAAATCACTGGCCGGCCGAGAAAAAAACTGATCAAATAAATTCGGTAACGCCATCCCACCCGGAACGTTCATTTGATTGGGAGAATTAGGAGAATATAGCTCGCGGGAATACTGCATACTGGCATTTCGCAACACCGCATCAGCACTCATCATTTCAGCAAAGGCTGCCCGACGTTGGGCCAACAGTTCAGCACCATTTAAGGCCACCAAAGCAGTCCCTTGTTTAAATCGATCCCCTTCTTCACCGGCGATCAACTCGACCCGTCCCGGCAATTGGGCAGAAAGCGTGACTTCTTTGTAAGGTACCACCGTTCCGCCCAGCGTAACGGCCGTTGGAATAGCGTATTCTTGCACCACATAAGTCTGAGAATGAGGTGCTTGTGCGACTACCGAAGTCGTGAGTAGTCCTAGACAAAAGACACCAATAAATTGTCTAAACATGATAGAAACCACTTGAATTGCATCAGGAAACGGGCATTGTGCGTCGTGAAAAATTGACCCAACCGATTGGGGAAAATCAGTCGGGCCAGAAATTTAAGTTAGGCTTTAACTCGTCCCATTACCGAAAAACTCTTGATAAAGGGCGGTGCCATACGGGGGTCTTTGATCATGGCACTGTAGTTACCCACTTTAAATTTGAGTTTACCGCTCACTGTCGCCATGCCGAGTCCTGCCATGCCGATGCCTTCGTTAAACCATTTTTGCCAGTTGTCGGGTTTGGCGCGCATGTCCCAATTCAACGGCTGACCATTGAAAGGCTCGGCACGAACCGCTTTACCATTCTCAATCACTAAAACACCACTGGGATTTTCCTGATCCGGAAAACCATAACCAATGGTTGATGTAAAGTCGATTTTGGCCAATGCGTCTGACAGTTCAGGTTCATTGTTCCATTCTGTCATAAACGCCAGCATCCATTCGGGTGAAAACATATCAGCCATAAGTAAAGCCTCCTCGTGATTTGGGATTGTTTTATAAGACAAATTGAAAAACTCTTCACGCTAACCAGAGTGAAATCAAGTTAGCCGCTTATCGAGTTGATTTAGGGTGAAATGAAATGTTGCACCCTCCATTATTTTGGGGTTTATTTGGGGTTTTGCCCAGTGTGGCGTGTTTGTTTTGTGAACAAGGCGCGGGGAAGACACTATACGTTGTACATTACAGTTCACAATTCCCCAACTCCGCCGCTGGTGATTATAACACCGGATAGGCGATAAGACAGACAACACCTTGTCTTGCCAAATCATATTACTGGAATTATAACTTGGATTAAAAAATTCTATACCAATTTTTTCAGAGTCGTATAATAATACTTTTCAAATAGGAGAGAATAATGAACAAAAGATATGAAGATTTAGAAGAGTTAATGTCAACAGGTGAGGCGAGAGAAGTGAAGCGAGCGATGGCAGTAAGAATGTCTTTGCTTGGTTTTGTGCGTGCGGAAGCGGCTTTAGCGTGTTGTGTCAGTGTGCAATTTGTGGATAAATGGAAAGCCATTTATTTAGCGTCAGGGGTGGAAGGATTAAAGTTAGCGTATAAAGGCTCGCCAGGGTATTTAAAGCCGCGTGAACGAGAAGATGTGATTAATTGGATACAAGAAAAGAAGACAATAACAATAGAGGAACTAAAGAGATACTTAAAAGAGGAGTATGATGTTTTCTATTCTTCAAATACTTCTTATACTAAATTATTAGAAGAAGCGAATTTAAGTTATAAGAAGACACACAAAGAGAATTCGGCAAAAGATGAGGTAAAAGTAGAAGCTAAAAAAAAAGAGATTAAGGATTTAATAGATAAGGAGCGTGAACAGATAGAAAGTGGAGAGGTAATGTACTGGATGCAAGACGAAAGCCATCAGTTGTGGGGAGATATTTGTGGTTATGTTTGGTCGAAAAAAGGAGAAAGAACGTCAATAAAGATGAGTAATTATCGCACTTCTCAAACGTGGTATGGAGCGGTGAATATTTATACGGGAGAATTTATTTTAGATAGGGCAAAGAAAGCTGATACAAAATATACGATAGACTTTATTAACTGGCTCATTTACAGATATAAAGAAGCCCGTCATGTGATTATTTGGGATGGTGCAAGTTATCATCGTTCTGAAGGTTTAAGAACTTATTTAGAGAAATTAAATGGGGGACTTCCAGAATCAGAATGGAAAGTTCGTTTATTAAGATTTGCGCCCAATGCCCCAGAGCAAAATCCAGTCGAGGATATTTGGCTTCAAGGTAAGAATTGGGTCAGAAAGAATTTTCATCGTCTATCAAGCTTTAAAGAAGTCACTAGTATGTTTGAGACCTTTTTGTCAGGTAAAGTGTTTAAGTTTAATAAAATTAAACAGTATCTTATACCTAATATCTAGCTAGATATTAGAACTTAATTTGTTTTTATATCTCACATAATTTTGGTATATTAATATGGGTATATTAACCAATACTTATATTCTAAACAAGAGGTATCGCCAAACTTATCCGTAAAAAAACCACAACAACAGCGGCAGATCGATAGACCTGCCCTGGGCGTGTCAAAATGGCTTATCCTAACACAGACAATCGCAGGGACAGACAGATAGGTCTGTCCTGTGAGGTTGACGGGGCAAAAAAGAATTGCATTGTCATGAGAAACAATGGGTTAAGAGAATGCAGCGCGGGCGCAAATTCCGCTCAAACAACAGGCAGTTAAGACACATCAAACATGCGTTGCAAGGACAAACGGGCTTGTTCGGCCTCTTTGGCATCGACGCGAATTTGATTGACCACTTTACCGGCCACCAAATTTTCTAACACCCATAACAAGTGTTGTGGATCAGTACGATACATTGTAGAACACATGCACAAATTGGGCGACATAAAATGAACATCAATCCCTTGTGGCGCGCAAGTCATCGCCAAGCGTTTGACCAAATTCAATTCTGTCCCGACCAACCAACGTGTGCCGGGGGGCGAGTGTGTCACCACGTCAATAATGTATTCAGTCGATCCCACTTCATGCGACTTTTGACACACTTCAAAACTGGATTCAGGATGAGAAATAATGCGCGTTTCAGGATATTGGGCTAAAAACTGATCGATATGTTCGGGTTTAAATAACTGATGTACCGAACAAAAACCTTTCCATAAAATTAATTTAGCCTGTTTAATCTGTTCACGGGTCAAGCCACCGCGAGGCAAATTAAAATCCCACACCACCATCTCATCCAATGCCATTCCCATGCGATAAGCAGTATTTCTTCCCAAATGCTGATCGGGGAAAAATAACACTTTTTCGCGCTGCTGCCACGCCCACGTAAGTATTTTGCGGGCATTTGTTGAAGTACAAACAATCCCACCATGACGACCACAAAAGGCTTTTAAATCCGCCGCCGAATTAATGTAAGTCACGGGAGTGATAGTCTGATCGGCATCGCCCAATACCTCGTTTAATTCGCGCCACGCCCGCTCTACTTTGGCTAAATTCGCCATATCCGCCATAGAACAACCCGCGCCCAAATCGGGTAAAATCGCCACCTGTTCAGGTCGAGTCATAATATCCGCGACTTCAGCCATAAAATGCACGCCACAAAACACAATATATTCTGCATTAGACTGTGCGGCTTCGCGGGATAATTTTAATGAATCTCCCGTATAATCCGCATGTTGAAACACTTCTTGTCGTTGATAATGGTGGCCTAAAATGGCCACGCGCTCGCCCAATTGTGCCTTTGCGCCACGAATTCGTGCTTGACAATCCGCCTCTTCCAACGCCATAAAACGCTCTATCGACAATTCGTAAATACCCATAACAACCCCTTGACCTGTGGTTAGACCACTTTATGTTATTGTTTTTTAAGGTTTATCACACCATTTTGAGGATGAACCAGATAGTTTAAAAACACAAAAAAGATAGTTTTATTTCACAACTTTCTATAATAGTCAATTTACCCGCAATCGTCAAATGAGGGATTGAATGCGGGTCATCACTCAACTATTGGACATTAATCCATTTCTATTTTTGATAAGAAAAAACTTGAGTCAATAAGCGTATCATTTTAACATAGACGGTTTAAACAACAATAACGCTTTGGCATCTCTTATTAAAAGAATGAAAAACCAACATTTACAATTTCACCGTTCGTTCATTGCAATGAATCAGAAAACAGAATCATTAATTAAACGTAAAATTCAATGCAAATTTACAGTTTTTACCTTTATCATGCTGGCATTATTTGGCATTCCTGTGGTGACGATTGGCTATATGGTCATTAGCAACACGGTTTATCGCTTGCAAGGTCAATTATTTTCTAAAGAACTGAATCAAGTGCATTATCTAATTACGCAAGAGCATCAAATCTTACAAGATGCGGGCGTGAGCGGTTTATCGGCTTACGTAGAACAAGCGCAGCAAGAATTGCTGCTGCAATTACAGCGATTACAATCCGATTCTCACAGTGAACAATTATGGATTATTAACGCACAAAAAACCTTGTTATTACATCCCATTTATCCCAAATATCACCATTATGATATGCCGTATATTAAGACGATGTTAGCCGAAAAATCAGGCACTATTCGTTATGTGCAGGATAATGTGGATTATTATGCAGTGTTTCAATGGGTGCCAGAATGGGAATGGTTGATTGTTTTTTCTATTGATCAAAAGACCTTATTTGCAGAACGTACATTTTATTTAGAAATGGTGCTAATGAGCGGTGGTTTGGTATTAATTTTTGTATTGGGTTTTTCTTATTTTTTAACCTCTGGCATTGCGCGTAAAATCCAGATTATTTTAAGTTATTTAAAAGAGATTGAACACGGCAATTTACAATTATCGCCTTTGCCTAGCAGTTCTGATGAAATTGGTTTAATTCAAAGCGGCATAAATAACATGCTGGATAAAGTTTCATCAGCCAATCAATTATTACTTGATGAAATTACTCACCGTCAACACATTGAACAGGAATTACGTGAAAGTGAAGCCTATTGGCATTTATTATTTCAAGAATCATTGGGCGGATTGGTATTAAATCGATTCAGTGATGGCGCATTTGTCGATGCCAATCCTGCTTATTTACGCTTGATTGGCTATACTAAAGAAGAATTATTGACGCGCCGCCTTTCTTTTTTGGACATTACGCCTCCTGCTTATTTTCAAGCCGAATTGGCACAAATCAAAAAATTGCAAGAAACAGGGCGTTATGGCCCTTATGAAAAAGTCTATTTGCATAAGCTCGGTTATTCTGTTCCTGTGCGTTTATCGGGGCTTATATTAGAGCGAATGGGCGAGCGGTTTATTTGGAGTAATGTTGAAGACATTACTGAGCAAAAACGCAGTGAAATTGCCTTGCGAGAAGCGCGTGATAATGCAGAACAGGCCAAATTTGCTGCAGAAACGGCCAATCGTGCCAAAAGCACTTTTCTCGCCAATATGAGCCATGAATTGCGCACGCCTTTAAACGGTATTTTAGGCTATACCCAAATTCTGCGCCGCGATGCCAGTTTAAATGAGAAACAGCGAGAAGGCATTGCGATTATTGAACGCAGCGGAGAATATTTATTAACGCTTATTAACGATATTTTAGATTTATTTAAGGTAGAAGCGGGACGAATTGAATTATACCAAACCACATTTAATTTTCTCCATTTTATAGAAGAAATCACTGAATTATTTAAAATGCGGGCTTCGCAGAAAAATATCGCATTTATTTATGAACCATTAACCGCTTTACCCACAGGTTTATATGCCGATGAGAAACGACTGCGCCAAATTATTATTAACTTACTGAGTAATGCGGTTAAATTCACTGAATATGGTGGCGTGAGTTTAAAAATTGGTTTAGTCGAATCTTTGCCATTTTGCGATGGTGAAACCGTGTTGATCCGTTTTCAAATAGAAGACACAGGCATTGGTATTGATGATGAAGAGATACAAAAGATTTTCTTGCCTTTTCAACAAATTGGTGAGATTAGCCACAAATCAGAAGGCACGGGTTTAGGTTTGTCTATTACGAAAAACTTAGTCGAATTGATGAATGGAGAATTGCATGTCAAAAGCGCACTGAATAAAGGCAGTTGTTTCTGGTTTATTTTACCGTTAAAAACAGCTTCTTATTTAGTAAAACCTAAAGAAAATGAGAACACGCCTGTGATTCGTGGTTATGCAGGAGAACGGCGACGAATTCTCATTGTAGATGATAAATTAGAAAATCGCTCTGTGCTGGTTAATTTGTTGCAGCCATTAGGTTTTGACTTGGCTGAAGCGGATAATGGTATTACTGGGCTAGAACAAGCCATGCGTTTTGTGCCTGATTTAATTTTAACCGATTTGGTGATGCCAGCAATGGATGGCTTTGAATTAACGCGACATATTCGCCAAAGTCCAAAATTGCAACATATTGCAATTATCGCCATTTCGGCCAGTGTTTTTGACTATCATCAAAATGAAAGTCAAGCCGCAGGCTGTAATGCTTTTATTGGTAAACCGGTTCATTTTGAGGAATTGTTAGATTTAATACAAGCGCAATTAAATGTGCCATGGATTTATGATACAGGAATAATGGAAAGCAATAAAAGCAGTGAAATGTCCGCGCCGCATTCACTGGCTGATCTGCCTTTATTAGGGCCGAATCCACAACAGGCACAACAATTGTATGATTTAGTATTAATGGGAGATATTGCAGGTATTATTCACGCGGGTGAATTCTTGGTAAAACAACAACCTGAATTAAGGTTATTTTCAGAAAAATTACAAGAACTGGCCAAACAATTCGCCGAAGAACAATTGACAGAATTGTTACAAAATTATTTACCCAAATAAAACTTGCTTTTACGTTGTAACAATCGCTTTTTTTCGCGTAAAATAACGGATATTGTTTTTCACTGGGCTTTTTTGCCCGCATGGGAGTGATGATGACTAAAGATTATTATGCCATTTTGGGAATAAAACCCGATACTGATCAATCACTCATTAAGACCGCTGCGCAGGCTCAAGCGAATGAAATTAATGAGGCCTTTCGGGTATTGAATGATCCAGAACAGCGAGCCGCTTATGATGTCATTTGGCAGCAACATTATGCGCAAAACAGCGTGGTTTCTTCGCCCAATCCATCCGTTATTACCGCATCTCCTTCTAGTCCTAAAATGGGAATGCACGGCGAACATAATCCCCCCCGATCTTCGGTGACTTTTGCCACTTATTCAAAAGATAAAACCTCATCTGATCGCGGAAATTTCTTGGGTCAATTAGTCGCAAAAGTCAGAATTCAAGCACCCAATTCAATGCGAGAAGTTTTGATTTTATTATTAGCGGTGGTTTTTTTCGTCTATGTAGCCAGTGGCTTTTTTGTTCCCTTGCATGAACGTCAAGATGTCGGCAGTAACTTGAATTTTAAACGATTAAGCCAACAAGGGCCGCAATAGTCTAATTAAAAAATGTCAGCATGAATACATTTTTTTTACGCGGTTTAATCAAGAATATTCAAGTCACGACTTGGGTGTTATGGCGGTTTTTTATTTGGTTGGGGATAGTGACATTAATTTTTGGATTAATAGGGCAATGGGTGCGGGATATTTACCTTATTTTTAGCTTTTTTTCTTACATCCCATTATTACCGATTGCCTTATTATTTTTATTATTGGATATATTGTGGCGTGGACGGTTATTTTCTCGCCTTCGTTTTGTGGTCAGTTTTATTGCTATTGTAGCGATTTTTACTCACTTACATTATTTAAAAGGTTGGGAAAATTTTCAAGCTGTAGAAAAACAGCCGCAATCTATTATTTTAATTCATTGGAATGTGTTATGGGGAACGTGGCAGCATTGGGAGGCCATTGCACAGCGCATTCAAACTGAAAATCCAGACATTATTGTGATCAGTGAACCCCCATCAATATGGGATTTAGGACAACTAAAAAAACAATTGGGAAATAATAAACAAGAATGGTATTTATTATCCCGTTGGCCGCTGGTTATATTATCAAAATATCCTATTGATGTTAAAGAAAAAATCTTATTCACTAATGGTATTGGAGTATTAGTAGAATTAACCATTGCCGATAAAATAATGCGCTTATTAATGATTGATGGTAAACGAGATTTATGGCAATCACGAGATTATTTATTAGGCGATATTTACCGTTATTTGCTAGAAAATCAACCGATTCATTTAATCGTAGGCGATTTTAATGCGCTGGGAAATAGTCGCGGGTTTGATGCGTGGTCAACCTTGAATTACCAATTGGCGGCGCGCACGGCAGGGCAGTGGCGTGGGACGTGGCCAAGTGGTTTTCCTTTGTATGATATTGATCACGTCTGGTTACATGAAGAATTACAATTAGAGCAGTTACATTTTCTCTATCACCCCGCCACGGATCATCGCGGACAATCCGTACAATTTTCATGGGAAAAGCGAGATTTTTAGCGGTTTTTTTGGTTTTATTCTGCGCTAAATTTTTGCTGACCCATCGCTTGACTCGCCAAAAAATCAATACATCTGCTATAGTGTTAGCGCACAAATTGCCGTTTCCATTGAGGTAATGCAGATGATCAACGCCAGAAAACGCATCAACGAAGCCATTGTTAGACAAGCCATCGGTGAATTGGCAGCACAGGGTAAAAAAACCTCTGTCCGCGCCCTTCTCGCCCACATCGGCTATGGCAGCATGGCAACAATTGCTAAATACAAAAATCAGATCGAACACAATCCTGTCTCTGTCTCTTCCACCGCGGCAGAACCTGCCGATCCTGTTTTTCATGTCGCCCATCGGGTGTTATTGGAAATATTGCCTGTTTTAGAAGAACGCATTCAATCTTATTTAGAAGATTCTTTAGCGTCTTTTAAAGACCATGATTATCAAGATTTACAGCAACATTTTCAAACGCTAGAAGAAGAACTGCGTCATAAAGAAAATGAATTGCGTGATATTCGCCAACTTTATCACAGTGTTTTAGCGGATCGTTCCGAAAAAACCCGCACTGCGATTGCATTAAAACAACGGGTGCATAAATTAAAGCAAGAATTAGAAGAAAAAGAATCACAATTGCAGCAATTACAAGCGCAAATCAATGAAGCGGCTGGATCGGCGCATTCTTTGGTTGAAGCCAATGTGTTGCAATTGAGCGGAAATCACGCTGGTTATTTTATCGATTATTCTGCATTAATCGCATGGAATATGCCGTAGAAATTACTTTAACATTGTGCCTAAATATCTTATGGATGATATTGAAACTCAGAATCTTGAATTGCAATTGCTGTTACAGGCGATTTATTTAAAATATGGTTATGATTTTCGTAATTATGCGAAGGCTTCCATTAAGCGTCGCATTTTGCACCGTTTAACCAGTGATAAATTGCCTAATATTTCGGCAATGCAACATCGTTTATTATATGATGAGGCTTTTTTTGGGCGTTTATTATTAGATTTATCCATTAATGTGACTGAAATGTTTAGAGACCCTAATTTTTATTTAGCCATTCGTCAACACGTGATTCCTCAATTAAGAGAATTGCCTTATTTAAAAATTTGGCATGCAGGATGTTCTACGGGAGAAGAAGTTTATTCAATGGCGATTGTGTTGAAAGAAGAAGGGCTTTATGACCGCACCCAAATTTATGCCACAGACATGAATGAGGTGGTATTGAGACAAGCCCGTGAAGGCATTTTTGCGATTAATCATTTAAAACAATATACCGCGAATTATCAAAAGGCAGGCGGGCAAGAATCTTTTTCTAATTATTATTCGGCACATTATGATCATGTGGTGATGGATAAATCGTTAAAAAAACGGGTTTTATTTTCTGATCATAATTTGGCAACGGATGGAGTTTTTGGAGAAATGAATTTAATTATGTGTCGTAATGTATTAATTTATTTTGACCGAGATTTACAAAATAGAGTGTTTAATTTATTTAAAGAAAGTTTGTGTGATAATGGATTTCTTTGTTTAGGTTCAAAAGAAAGTATCCGTTTATCTGTGCATTCTAATACTTTTGAAGATGTGGTCAAAGAAGAAAAAATATATCGTAAAAAAATATCTCAAAATATACTTTAAAAATTATTTTTACAAGCTAATTCTAATCTATCAATTTCCCCTAATGAATGAATGAAAGAAAATACGGTTAAAACCTTTAAAGCAATTGTTATGGGGGCATCGGCTGGAGGAATTAAAGCATTAGGAATAGTATTGTCAGCTTTTCCTAAAGATTTTCCTGTACCTGTGTTAATTGTGCAGCATTTACACCCTAATTCTGACAGTTATTTAATTCAAATGTTAGCCCAGCAATGTGCTTTAACGGTGAAACAAGCAGACGAAAAAGAATTGATTCACGCCAGCACAGTTTACATTGCGCCACCCAATTATCATTTGTTGGTTGAGGAAGATTACAGTTTGTCCTTGAGTGTTGATCCGCGAGTGAATTTTTCTCGTCCTGCCATTGATGTTTTATTTGAAACGGCGGCTTATGCCTATCGTGATCAGTTGATTGGGGTGATTTTAACGGGGGCGAATGGCGATGGCAGTCAAGGCGTGAAATTAATCCGTAAATTAGGTGGATATCTGGTGGTGCAAGACCCTGCCACTGCCGAAGCCGAAGCCATGCCCCGTGCCGCTATTTCTGCGGTGCGTATTGATCGGGTTTTGCCTTTAGAGCAGATTGGCCCTTATTTAGTGCAGCTTATCAATCGTGGATGTCAATTGTAGTGAAAGATGTTAATATGCACGAATCGCTACGCCTCTGGCAAAAAACTTAATCTTTCTTCAATAAACGGTTTGGATACCTATTTATGTCTAAATCAGATTTAGATTTACCTCGAATTTTAATTGTCGATGACAATAAGAATAATTTATTTACTTTAGATACGTTATTAAACGAGCATGTTCAAGCGGATATTGTTCAAGCGGATTCAGGATTAGCGGCGTTGCAAATTCTGTTAAAAGAAAATATCGATCTTATTTTAATGGATATTCAAATGCCAGAAATGGACGGCTTTGAAACCGCAAAATTAGTGCGTTCTCGTAAAAAAACGCAACATATCCCTATTGTTTTTTTAACGGCTGCTTATAAAAGTGAAGATTTTAAACAAAAAGGTTTTGAAATTGGCGCAGCCGATTATTTAACTAAACCCATCGACGCACCCCAATTAATCAGCAGAATTCGCACTTATTTACGTTTTATTGAACAAGAACATTTGTACAATCGAGAACTTGAACGTAAAGTGCAAGAACGCACGGCTGAATTGCAACAAGCCAGAGATGAATTAGAACATAAAGTACAAGAACGCACGGCGCAATTATTAGCCACGAATTTGGAGTTAAAAGCCGCCACCGAAGAAGCACAAACTGCCAGAAAAATTGCCGAAGAAGCCAATAACACCAAAAGCCAATTTATGGCAAATATGAGCCATGAATTGCGCACGCCATTAAATGCCATTATTGGTTATAGTGAAATGCTTGGCGAAGAGGTTTTAGAGGCTAATTTAAGCGAATATTATGAAGATTTGCAAAAAATTTATCGCGCAGGTAAAAATTTATTGGGATTGATTAATGATGTCTTAGATATTTCTAAAATTGAAGCGGGACGAATGGAAGTTTTTCCTGAGAAAGTCGATTTAAATGAAGTATTTGAAGATGTGGTTAATACAGCGCGTCCGTTAATGGAAAGTAATCACAATAAATTAATTATTGATGCGCCCGATGATTTGGGAGAAATGCACAGCGATGTGACTAAAGTGCGACAAATTTTGTTGAATTTGTTGAGTAATGCCGCTAAATTCACGGAGCATGGCGAGGTGCGCGTCAGTATTGTACGAGAGCAGCGCATTGAGCAGGAATGGGTGCGTTTTACGGTGCAAGACACTGGGATCGGCATTACCAGCGAACAAATGGCAAAATTATTTAAGCCCTTTACCCAAGCCGATGCGTCAACCACACGCCGTTATGGGGGGACTGGATTAGGTTTAGCCATTACTAAAAGTTTTGCCGAAATTATGGGCGGTAAAATTACCAGTTCTAGTGTTCCCGGACAGGGTAGTATTTTCTGTGTGGAATTGCCCGTGATTACTCAACATCATGATCCCGATCAAATGGCAAAAAATCATACCGACCCTCGCACTCCTTAAATAAAAAGAAACCATTTTGATATAGATGTAATAATGATTTTTCCTTTTTCTTTTAAAACCCATTCTGATGCTCCCCTTATTTTACATTGGGTGATTTCTGACTTATTTATTCCAGAAACGGAAGCATTAAGTCAGATTCGTTTGCCTGCATTAGAACAATTATTGTCGCGTGCTTATATTGAACCTTGGCCAGCCGATGATTTTTTTGCCACGATTTCTCGTTTGTTTGATTTAAATTATCAAGAACTTCCTATTGCGGCTGTCACTCGTTTGGATGATAAAGGAGATTGTGAAAATTTTTATTGGTTGCGTGCCGACCCAGTTTATTTGAAAGCGGATCAAGATCGATTATTATTATTTGATATTGACGAAACATTTGCCTTAGAACAAGCCCACGCTGATCAGTTGACTCAGGAATTAACCCATTATTTTACCGAAGAAAATTTCATTTTTTCAGCGGTTACGCCCACTCGTTGGTATTTGCGTTTAAATCAAGACCCAGAGATACAAACCACGCCATTAACGCGCCTGATTGGAAATCATATTGAACCGGGAATGCCTAAAGGAAAAAATGCGCGTTTTTGGAGAAAATATTTTAATGAAATTCAAATGTTGTTGCATCGAAGTCCCATTAATGCACAACGGGAAATGCAGGGCTTATTACCCATTAATAGCGTGTGGTTTTGGGGGGCAGGAAAAATTCCAACGCTCACAGCGCGTCCTTGGGTGGGCGTGTGGAGTGAGGACGTTTTGGTGCGCGGTTTGGCACAATTAAGCCACACCCCTGTGCATCCCGTGCCAAACAACGCAAAAACAGGTTTAGCCCAACTCACTGCGCCGGGCGAATATTTATTGACTACGCCCGCGCCATGTCGCAGTTTGGATGAATACACTAATGCACTACATCACTTGGATCAAGCGTGGGCTGCGCCTTTATTATCCGCGTTAAAACAAGGTGTTATTGATACTTTGCTGATTTATCCGTGTCGGGCGCGGGTTTTTTGTCTCACGCGCCAACGCGCTCGCCACTGGTGGCGTAAACAGCAGCATTGGCAACAATTAAGTGGATGAATGAGAAATAATCAAATATATTTTGTCAGAATCAGAATTGAAAGAATTAAAGAATTTTCAAAGCAGATGTCTTATTCTTTAATTCTGAAAATCTGAAAATTCTAATTCTGACAGAAAAGTTTTATCTGTGGCTTAATTTTGGTATCTTCCATTAGCGAATTTTTAAACTCGCTAATCCCACCAATACTAAAATAACAGTAATAATCCAAAAACGCACAATTACCCGCGGTTCTGGCCAGCCTTTTAATTCAAAATGATGGTGTAAAGGTGCCATGCGAAAAATGCGGCGGCCTGTTAATTTAAAAGAAGCCACTTGTAAAATCACAGAAACCGTTTCCATCACAAAAATGCCGCCCATAATGAGCAGCACCAATTCCTGCCGCACCACCACCGCAATGACCCCCAAAGCCGCGCCCAAAGCCAACGCGCCCACATCGCCCATAAACACTTGTGCGGGGTAGGTATTGAACCATAAAAAGCCCAAGCCCGCGCCCACAATCGCCCCGCAAAAAACCACCACTTCGCCCGCGCCCGCCACGTAAGGAATGCCTAAGTAATTGGAAAAATTCACATGTCCCGTGACATAAGCAAAAATGCCCAACGCCCCGCCGACTAATACCGTCGGTAAAATCGCTAAACCATCCAAACCATCGGTTAAATTAACCGCATTACTACTGCCGACAATCACAAAATAAGTTAATAAAACAAATAACCATGCGGGCAAAATAAATACTAGATTTTTAAAGAATGGCACAATCAATTGCATTTCCGCACTCGATTGCGCAGTATAAAGCAACACCAATGCCGCAGTTAAACCAATAATAGATTGCCACAAATATTTTTCTTTGGCTTTTAAACCTTGTGGATTTTTATGAATCACTTTACGGTAATCATCAACCCAACCAATAAAACCAAATAATAAAGTGACAATTAACACAATCCACACAAAACGATTGCCCAAATTAGACCACAATAACGTACTGGCCGTAATGGCAATAAGAATTAACACCCCGCCCATTGTTGGCGTGCCTGATTTGCTTAAATGACTTTGCGGCCCATCTTGCCGCACACTTTGACCAATTTGATTTAAGGTCAAATTACGAATCATACTTGGCCCTACCATTAAAGCCACTAGAAAAGCGGTTAATGCCCCTAAAATAGCGCGTAACGTTAAATATTGAAAAACATTAAAACCTGTATAAAAACCCGCTAACCATTCACTTAACCATAACAACATTTAATAACCTACCTTGAGTGCATTAATAACCCGTTCCATTTGCATACTACGCGAGCCTTTAACGAGAATATGTGCTTGTTCTGGTTGATATTTTGTCAAGACAGCCATCAAATCATTCATCGTTTCAAAATAATGAGCATTTTTACCAAAAACCATCGCGGCATGTCGTGCCAAATCGCCCACTGTCCACACCTGTTCAATACCTAAATCTCGCGCCAATTCTCCTGCTTGTCGATGATAATCAATTGCCTGCTCGCCCAATTCTTTCATATCGCCCAAAATCAGCCAACGCGGTGCTGGATATTGTGCCAAAACGCGCAATGCGGCGGTTAAAGACGTGGGATTGGCATTATAAGTGTCATCTAACAAAACATTATCATTTAATCCTGCCACGACTTGCAAGCGGCCTTTAACGGGAGTTAGCGTTTCTAATCCCTGTTGAATATCGTCTAAATTACAATCACAAGCCAATGCACAAGCCGCGGCATTCAGTGCATTGCTAATATTATGCTGTCCTAATAAAGGCAAATGAATGTGACGATGTCCAATAGGCGTAATTAAAGTAAAATCACAACCTGTTGTTTGCACCTGCCAATCAATGGCTTTAATTTCGGGTGCAATTGCCACAGTGGTGGTTAAACCAAAACTAGAAATTCGACAACGTGGCAATCCATTTTCTTCTAATAAACTATTATGCCAATAATCGGCATATAAATCATCTCGATTAATCACCGCCATTCCGTGTGCGGGTAAATGGTGAAAAATCTCACCTTTCGCCTGCGCCACGTTATCCACGCTGCCAAAGCCCGCCAAATGGGCAGGAGCGCATTGCGTAATCGTTGCCACGTCAGGCTGTGCCAGCGGCGTTAAACGCGCAATATCGCCCACCGCACGCGCCCCCATTTCAATCACCGCATAATCATGCTCAGGCGTTAATTGCAATAAAGTCAATGGCACGCCGATTTCATTATTAAAATTCGCTTGTGTGGCTAATGTTTTTCCTTTTTGATTTAAAATAGCGCGGGTCATTTCTTTAACGGTGGTTTTACCATTACTTCCCGTAACAGCAACCAGATGTTTTAAGGACATATTTTGTCGCCACCAACGCGCCAAATAACCAAAAGCGATTAATGTATCATTAACCACCAATTGCGGCAATGGTGATTCACAGAAATGATCCACGACTATTGCGGCTGCGCCTTTTTTCTGCGCCTCAGCAATAAACGCATGACCATCGAATTGTTCGCCGCGTAGGGCAAAAAATAAGTTTCCCGTTTCTAAAGTGCGCGTGTCAATACTACATCCTTGTATGGTGGTATTGTGACCAATGAATTGGGCTTTTAATACGGGTGCAATTTCGATTAAATTAAAAGTAAGCATTATTATTAAAATTCGCTGTGGGTTGGGATTTCTAGTAATTTTTGAATTAAAGCGCGGTCACTAAAAGGATGGTGTATATCCCCAATAATTTGATAGGTTTCGTGACCTTTGCCTGCGATTAAAATTAAATCATTCGCCGCAGCGGAATGAATGGCATAAGTAATGGCTTCTTCTCGTTGTGGAATAACCATAGGTAATGGCTCTTGTTTTGACCAAGCGGTTAAAATATCGGCAATAATAGCCTCAGAGGATTCGTGACGCGGATTGTCATCGGTAATAATGATATTATCTGCGATTAATTTTGCCGCTTGTCCCATTAAGGGACGTTTGCTTTTATCTCGGTTTCCGCCGCAGCCAAAAACACACCATAATTGTCCTTGACAACGTTCTTTTAACGCCGTTAAAGTTTTGCTTAATGCGTCGGGCGTATGGGCATAATCCACAATGACCGTGGGCAATTCAGAATGTTGTGTGGATTTAAACTGTTCCATTCTCCCAATGACAGGTTTAATTTGGCTTAAATTTTTTAATAAATTATCAAAATTAAACCCTTCTAATAATAAACAGCCCGCAGCCGCTAATAAATTATTAATATTAAAATGGCCGTACAAATGACAATATATTTCACCCACTCCCCATGGGCTGCGAATGCGCAAACGATAACCACGAGCATCTTGCCCTAATAAATGCGCGTGCAATTCTGCTTTGGGATTGCGTAAACCATAATATAATGTTCTAACATTTTTTGATAATTGCGTTTGAAAACGGGTACTTATCTCATCATCAGCATTTAATACGGCATAATGCAACGAATCAAATTGAAATAACTTTTGTTTAGCCTGAATATAATTCTCCATATTGCCGTGATAATCTAAATGATCTTGCGTGACATTGGTTAAAACGGCTGTTTTAAAATTCACACCTTGCACGCGCCCTTGATCTAAAGCATGGGAAGACACTTCCATCACTAAATGATGCACATTTTCGGCACGACAGCGGGCAAAAAAAGCCTGTAACGTTACTGGATCGGGTGTGGTTAAACTGGGCTGTAAAGATTGCCCATAATAGCCATAACCTAAAGTGCCAATTAAAGCACAACGATAACGTTGATTTAATAATTGCGCGACAAAATGACTGACTGAGGTTTTGCCATTTGTTCCCGTGATGCCAATCACGTTTAATTCACGACTGGGATAATTAAAGAAAAAAGAAGCCAAATCTCCCACATGTTGGGTTAAATGGGGAACATAAAAACAAGGCACTTTTCCATCAATAAAGGTGTAAGAAAATTCGTTATTATCGGCATCGCATAAAATCGCAGCGGCTTGCTGTTTAACGGCTAAGTCAATAAAATTTTTGCCATGCAAATGTGTGCCGCGACAGGCGAGAAATAAAAAGCAAGAATGCACCAATCGGCTGTCTAATGCCAAGCCGTGCAAAGTTCGATCATAATGCTCAGGACAAGGATAATGAAGGTGATGTAAAACTTGACTCAATTGCATATTATTGGGATAACTTTTCAAATTGTAAAGTGGTTAAATAATCATCTAATTCTAAAGCCCGTTGTTTGACAATATCCATTTTTGTAATCACAATAATCAGTGACCACATTGAGCCTTCTAAATGGCCATATAAATGTTTGACTAAATCAAATTCGCTGTCTCGATAAGCCAACCAACGTCGCTGGGCTTGACGTAATTTATTTTGTCCTGTTGTGTCTAATTGCAAGCGCAGTTGGTGATAAATTTGGTTTAATTCTTGGTCCCATTTGTCGTAGGCTTGTTGATAGCAGTGCATTAAGGCTTGATTGGAATATTCTTTAGCGGTGCAATGCCGTGTCCATTGTTCAATAGGGTGGTTAGGTTTCTCAGTGAGAATTTGCCACGTATTAGGCGCATTTAATAACTCATTCGGGGTAATTAAATGGGTGAATAGTAATAGGATGGGTAATAGCATGGGTTGGGTCTCGTTTTGTTATTGTTTACTATTTTGGTAAATTTATTATTTTCTTGATTTAGTTTAAGTTTCTTCAGTTAAATTAATTTTGTTTGCATTTTAATTCTCTATATAAAGTCTCTATCTCACAATATGCACTGTTGGAGTAAATAATCATTAAGAGATAACTTAATAAATTATCTATATTCTTGTTTGAATGAATAAATATTAATCTAACAGTTATGTTTCTTATCCAGCTCAAAATTCGCAATAAAAATTTCTTTACCTAATTGATCTGAATTTTCAGTTTGATTGCGCATACCATACATCAAATTCCATTCGACAATATGGGCAAAAGAAAATAAATCTTTAATATAATCACAATTATCATAAGTGATAAGCCATTGATGCTGGCAATTTTTCATTACTTCGGCGAATCTTTCGTGATCGAATTTTTTGTGTAATTTTCCATTTTTGCCATAAAGGGCTGATTGAGTGGCAGAAAAATAGGGCGGATCGAGAAAAATAAATACTTTCTCTCCGTCAGCATTAACCACTTCAGCATAGTCTAAATGGGTAATTTTGGTCTCTTTTAAAACATTTTCTAAAAGCCCTAAGCGGTGAATACTGCTTTCAGTAAAGCGTTTTTGAAAGGCTTGCTGTGAAAATCCGCCTGCTTCGGTTGTGCCTGAGAAAGTGATGCGATTAAATACGAAAAAAGCACTGGCTCTTTGCACATCATCAAAATGATTCATATTTTCGCCTAGAAAGCGATGCAAGGCTTTGCCATTCTCAAATTCTTCTTTCCAAATTTTCACTTGACGAATAACGCCAGATAAATCTTTCTGCGCATATTCCCAAAATTTATATAGCTCAAAATATAAATCATTAATCCAATAATTTTTATTGGGATAACGTTGTTTTAAAGCAAGAAAAACAGAGCCGCCCCCAACAAAAGGCTCTCTAAACATTTCAAAATCAGGAATTAAAGGCAAAATTTGTGTTAATGCTTTACTTTTTCCACCGGGGTATCTTAGGGGGCTTTTTATCATGGTTTTTTAAAGTTCTCTTACTCCACCCCCACCCCCCCAAAATACCCCACATGAAATGGCGTTGCTGGAGAATGCCACTGTAATTGTAGCGAATAATAGCGGGTTTCAAACCAGACGAATGCGTTTAATAATCCTGTCTCTATCTCATAACGCGCTGGAATAGGTAAATAGCCGTTATTGGTTTGCATCTGGGAGTTTTGCAATAGTAAATAGCCAGTTTCGGGATTGATCGCTAAAGATAGGGTTAATTCTTGGATTGAATAACATCACTGGTAACAGTGAAAGGAGATCACCTAACGGCATTCCCTAAACGTGTATTAAGAACTAGACAGGAAAAGAATTTGACTATCGCAGAGATAGCAGAACGCTTTAAAGTAGCGATAGCCAGCGTAGTAAGATAGGTTCTAAGCTAATATTTTTTCTGTAATTTAACTAAATCCCACTTAATTGATTCTTGGCCAGATGAGGGATTAGTTTCGATGATCTTCTTTAGTGCAACCGAATAAGTGCCATTTAACTCTGCGTGAAGAACGTCGTTTAATGCTTCTTTTGAAATACTTCCAGAATAACTTTCATTATCTTTCAGATTTTTTATCTTAAATCTCTTTGTATCCGTATATGCACCAACTAGTTCAGCGGTGAGTTCAATTGTTTCATCCTGCTCAGTTTCAACTTTACTGACAATATCAAGTGCCCTTGCAATTTCTTCTTTGCTTAGTTGATATGTTCCACCCTTATTTTTGTCTGCTGATCCCCACTCAGCCTTCATGGGAGAATCCAAATTAATAAGCTCCGTTAGAAATGCTTTATATTTTGAACCAACTCTACCTTGAAATTGGTGAAGTTTTTCAGTCAAAATTTTTTCATTATCAGCAGCACTTAATAAATCAGATAACTGCTCAAGAGAATTTGAAATTAGATTGTTAGATGATGAATCAATATCCGCAAATAAATCAATATCTTTGTGCGATTTTAATTGTAAACCAAATGAACCATCAAATATTTGAACTGCGTTTAATCTTGTTCTGGTACTAATAGCTTTTCTTGAAATTACGCTTTTTGAAGTTACTGAACCGTAGCAATATTCCCCAAGAGAATCAACTAAATTCTGAAATGCAACCAACACTGCTCCTATGAGTTTAATGCTCATTTCGGGTAGTCTGGTGTCCTGCGGGTAAAAATGAAAGTTGAAAACATCTCTACGAGATGACAAAGCAGCATCACGCACATCTATCAAGCTAAAATCTGTTTTAATTTTCCCATTATACGCAATAAAAGCATCTTTATCTGGCAAGTCATCAATGGGCAAGCTGTCAGGTAAAATGTGTGATACACATGAATTACCATCGTAATCTGATGATACTTTAAGCAGATGGTCATTTTCAGGATTGACAAAAGCATCGTAAAGAGAAATATGCTTCAAGAGGATAGCTGATAATCTACCATTAGAAATTTCCATGTATAGCCATTCATACGTTTCTATATCATCATAAATACACAATACGAGATACTTTGTACCAACGGCGTTTTGACACAAAAAAAGTCTTGGAATATCGAAGAAATCAAAGATTTCTACATATTCCAGCTTTCCGAGAATTGTATTTATTGGTAACTTAATCATCGGGCTTGACCGAATAAAAAATAGTGGCTAAAAACGAAGCAGCTTCTAGTGTCCACCATGTATGGTGGCGATTTGAATTATTAGAAGGGGTTAATGCAATAACCCCGCTAGGGTGAGATAAATTTGCTTTAGCTAAATGCTTTTTCTTAAAGATGGGACTCTTTTTGCAACATCCATCGCATCTCTTTCCGTCACATAAACAGAAAGACCACGCGCTTGACATTCATTTTCTCCCCATTTTTCATGAGGTTTTAGATCATAATATGACATAAAATCTTTTTCTTTGGGCGTACTGCGATTTATAAACCTAAAAATGTCACCCAACGCTGGGTTTGTGCTTGACGGTGGGCAATTTTCTGGAAAATCAGGAGGCCAATTAGTCATAATAAGTTTATCACCACTATTTTTTGTAATTTCGAGATCAGCCTGCGCAAGATGCGTTAAACATATTTTTGCGAGGCCAGAGCATTTATTGCGGTTTAACGCCCCCTACGCTGCGTTATATTCTACTCCTGCTCGTACAATTCAAGCAAGTCACAGTCAGTCAATTCAATTTCAATAGCTTGGATAATTTAAAAAAATGGATATTTCAATCAGTTATTATTCTGAATAAAAATACATAACTCATTAAGTTTATTGGATAAACTAAAAAACTGTCGGAATCATTGCCAACATATCACTACTTAGGTAGAACTACCTATGTAGGAAAAAATGGAGTCATTATCTGCTCATAAATGGCGTATTTAGTTCAAAATTCGCAATAAAAATTTCTTTACCTAATTGATCTGAATTTTCAGTTTGATTGCGCATACCATACATTAAATTCCATTCGACAATATGGGCAAAAGAAAACAAATTTTTAATATAATCACAATTATCATAAGTGATAAGCCATTGATGCTGACAATTCTTCATCACTTCGGCGAATCTTTCGTGATCAAATTTTTTGTGTAATTTTCCATTTTTACCATAAAGGGCTGATTTAGTGGCGGAAAAATAGGGCGGATCGAGAAAAATAAATACTTTTTCTCCTTCAACATTAACTACTTGAGCATAGTCTAAATGGGTAATTTTGGTATTTTTTAAAACATTTTCTAAAAGCCCTAAGCGGTGAATACTGCTTTCAGTAAATCGTTTTTGAAAGGCTTGCTGTGAAAATCCCCCTGCTTCGGTTGTGCCTGAGAAAGTGATGCGATTAAATACGAAAAAAGCACTGGCTCTTTGCACATCATCAAAATGGTTCATATTTTCGCCTAGAAATTGATGCAAGGCTTTACCATTCTCAAATTCTTCTTTCCAAACTTTCACTTGATGGATAACGCCAGATAAATCTTTCTGCGCATATTCCCAAAACTTATATAGCTCAAAATATAAATCATTAATCCAATAATTTCTATTCGGATAACGTTGTTTTAAAGCAAGAAAAACAGAACCACCCCCAACAAAAGGCTCTCTAAATGTTTTAAAATCAGGAATTAAAGGCAAAATTTGCGTTAATGCTTTGCTTTTTCCACCAGGGTATCTTAGGGGGCTTTTTATCATGGAGTTATCCTCTTTTCAAAGTTATGAGAAATCTGTTTATATTCGCTTCTTTAAATAGAGTAAGCACAAGATTTTGTTGCTTTTTATTTAAGTTATTTTGGATAAAAAAGGAATTTATTTCCTTTTCTTCAGCAGTTGAGTGTAAATCTGATTCTAACTCAGAAGAGGTCAAAAACAAAACAGGCTTTGCTATTTTTGTTTCTCCATTTATTTGTGTATTTTCTAAGTTAGTGTATAAAATCATTTTCAATAAACCATCTTTAATGTCACTTTTGCTTGGTAAAATACTTGATTTTGAGTGTTTCCCTTCTATTAAAAAAATATCATTTTTTTCTATTATTACTTCATCAACTGTAAAAAAGTATTGCCCACCTAAATAATTCGTTATCGTTATTTTTGCCTTTGATATATACCAAAATTATGTGAGATATAAAAACAAATTAAGTTCTAATATCTAGCTAGATATTAGGTATAAGATACTGTTTAATTTTATTAAACTTAAACACTTTACCTGACAAAAAGGTCTCAAACATACTAGTGACTTCTTTAAAGCTTGATAGACGATGAAAATTCTTTCTGACCCAATTCTTACCTTGAAGCCAAATATCCTCGACTGGATTTTGCTCTGGGGCATTGGGCGCAAATCTTAATAAACGAACTTTCCATTCTGATTCTGGAAGTCCCCCATTTAATTTCTCTAAATAAGTTCTTAAACCTTCAGAACGATGATAACTTGCACCATCCCAAATAATCACATGACGGGCTTCTTTATATCTGTAAATGAGCCAGTTAATAAAGTCTATCGTATATTTTGTATCAGCTTTCTTTGCCCTATCTAAAATAAATTCTCCCGTATAAATATTCACCGCTCCATACCACGTTTGAGAAGTGCGATAATTACTCATCTTTATTGACGTTCTTTCTCCTTTTTTCGACCAAACATAACCACAAATATCTCCCCACAACTGATGGCTTTCGTCTTGCATCCAGTACATTACCTCTCCACTTTCTATCTGTTCACGCTCCTTATCTATTAAATCCTTAATCTCTTTTTTTTTAGCTTCTACTTTTACCTCATCTTTTGCCGAATTCTCTTTGTGTGTCTTCTTATAACTTAAATTCGCTTCTTCTAATAATTTAGTATAAGAAGTATTTGAAGAATAGAAAACATCATACTCCTCTTTTAAGTATCTCTTTAGTTCCTCTATTGTTATTGTCTTCTTTTCTTGTATCCAATTAATCACATCTTCTCGTTCACGCGGCTTTAAATACCCTGGCGAGCCTTTATACGCTAACTTTAATCCTTCCACCCCTGACGCTAAATAAATGGCTTTCCATTTATCCACAAATTGCACACTGACACAACACGCTAAAGCCGCTTCCGCACGCACAAAACCAAGCAAAGACATTCTTACTGCCATCGCTCGCTTCACTTCTCTCGCTTCACCTGTTGACATTAACTCTTCTAAATCTTCATATCTCTTGTTCATTATTCTCTCCTATTTAAAAAGTATTATTATACGACTCTGAAAAAATTGGTATAGTAGCTCCCAAAACCTCCTTAGGCTGTATGGTTACAACTTCGCGGCTTTGTGCATCTTTTGCTTTTTGACGAGAAAACTTTGTAAATTCCTCTACACCTTCGCTAATTTTTACTGCAAAATCGTCTATGCCTTTCTCGCTGTGCATTTTAACTTTTGTCTGCTCACTAATCTTTCGATAACTATTTTTGACTTTATTGATTATATCAGAAAAGTTATCTTTTAATTCTTGCAAATTCCAATGCAGAGCCGAGCTATGATAAGCTGAAATTTCTTGAATTTTATTTAAAATATACTGATTATTGAATTGTTGATTAGTTATTTTATTATCATAATTTTCGTTCTTTTCTGCTTTATTATAAAATGCTAAAATTACATATACATCAAGCAGGGACATCATAGAAACTGTATCCCATTGGATAAAGTCTCTGTCACCATCGAAACCTTCATCTTTGACCACAGGAATAACAGTTATTTTTTTGCCATTTCCTAAAGTATTATATACTCTCTCATAAGGGTATGATCTTGTGCGTTTCGGTGAAACCCATTTTGAAATAGCAAAATTTAGTCTATTATCAGAGTAAATACAGGATGAAGGGCAGGTATTAATGTCAAAATTATTACTTTCTATTGTTTTTAATTTCTCAGAAAGACAAATTCTATATTTCAGTCCTGTTATTTTGCTATTAATTTCCATTATTTATAAACCTAATTTTTACAAAGTTGTTATGAAATTTTTGTCTAAAGTTATGCTTTAGCAAAGTAATGTGATTTATAAAAACATTTTTTGTCTGAACCAGAATTTAAAGAATTTAAAAAATTGATTCATTCTGAAAAATAAACGATAAGCACCTGACAATTCTGATTCAGACAAAATTTTTATGAATGACTTAATTTTGCTATAAGTATGTTACTACGTCACTAAAGTTTTCACAAATAATCTTCATGAAAACTTTAGCTCTCCCCTACTCCACCCCCACCACCCCAAAATACCCCGCATGAAATGGCGTTGCTGGAGAATGCCACTGTAATTGTAGCGAGTAATAGCGGGTTTCAAACCAGACGAATGCGTTTAATAATCCTGTCTCTATCTCATAACGCGCTGGAATAGGTAAATAGCCGTTATTGGTTTGCATCTGGGAATTTTGCAATAGTAAATGGCCAGTTTCGGAATTGATCGCTAATTGAGCGTTGAATTCTCCCACTAATGTTCCTGATTTATCCACCAATTGGATTAAAGGTAAAGCTAATTGTTTCGTTGCAAGCGTATAATAACTGGGTAAAATGGATTGTGCCAATTGCGCGGCAAGTTGGCGATGCACGGTACTGGTCGGGTGTTGATCGTCCCAGAATAAATATTGATCAGGTTTTTCACAGACTTGCGACGTTTTTTCTTCTAAGCAAGGCTCTGTAGTTGTTTGTATTCCTGTGGAATCAGCAGCATGTTGTAATTGCTGCATTAATGGCGTGACATCAAATAACTGACCTTGAAATTGTTGGCGATTTTCCCATAATTGTTGATTAAAATCTGCACTGGCTTGGCTTAATTCAGCCGTTAATTGCCGTGCAGTGGCACGCGGCGTTTGTCCTAAATCAGGCAAGGTTAAAATTAAAACATGACGCGCTCCCCATTCATTTAATGTTCGCACCGCTGTTAATAATTGGCTCACCGCTTTTGGCACAATGACAGATATATCAGATTGGGTTTTAATCTCTAATAAATCATTCGCACCAATCCAGAAAATATATAACGCATTAGGGTCAGCTTTTTCTTGTACTTGTTGCCCAAAATCTTGTAATTGTTGTTGTAAGTTTTTTGGAATGGGTAAAGCTCCCGGGCCACCCGTCGAAGCCCCGCCCCACGCTAAATTATTCACTTGCGATAGGCCTAATTGGCTTTTTAAAAAATCCACCCATATTTCACCATTCGCAAATCGCCCTTGATAATTCGGTTCGGCTGGAAAACCGCGCCCCGTCACCGCACGAGTGGCATTAAATAAATTTCCCGTGTCTGACAAACTGTCGCCAAACACCACCACATCCGAATAGGGCGATTGCGCCCAGGTAACTAAACTACAACTGAAACACAGCAAAAACAGCAAGTATTTGTGAAATGGCAATCGCATGGTTATCATAACGGAAATCCAAAAGGTCAAACGGTTGATCATACCGTGGTGTTAAAAACGGATAATGACATCATTATCCAGTAATGAATGCAAAAATAAACTTAAACACAATAAGGAACTCTTGTGAGCGATTATAAACACACTCTGAATTTACCCAAAACCGATTTTCCTATGCGTGGCAATTTGCCTCAGCGTGAGCCTGAGTTATTACAAAAATGGCACGACATGTCACTGTACGCTTTAATGCGTGACAATGCCCGTGGTCGCCCTGCGTTTCATCTCCACGATGGCCCACCGTATGCCAATGGCGATATTCATTTGGGACACGTGGTTAATAAAGTCTTAAAAGATTTTATTGTGAAAAGCAAGACCCTAAGCGGTTGGGACGCGCCTTATGTGCCGGGGTGGGATTGTCATGGTCTCCCGATTGAACTGCAAGTGGAAAAAAAGTTAGGTAAAGCAGGGCATCAGGTCGATGCCAGCCAATTCCGCGAAGCCTGTCGCCATTACGCCCAACAGCAAATTGAACGGCAAAAAGCGGATTTTATTCGTTTGGGCGTGTTTGGGGATTGGGAAAATCCTTATTTAACCATGAATTTCCACACCGAAGCCAATATTATCCGCGCTTTAGGGCGTATTATTGACGCAGGACATGTGCAAAAAGGTGTTAAACCTGTCTATTGGTGTACGGATTGTGGTTCAGCTTTGGCTGAAGCGGAAGTGGAATATATGGAAAAAACCTCTTCCGCGATTGATGTGCGCTTTGCGGTGTTAGACGACGCGGCATTTTTTGCGCGCTGTCACCACGCGCCCGATAAATGCGGTCATGGCGATTTGTCCGTTGTCATTTGGACTACAACACCGTGGACGCTGCCCGCTAACGAAGCCGTCGCTTTACACCCTGATTTAGAATATGTTGTTGTACAGCGCGAAGATGACAATGAACCGCCTGAACGTTTTTTAGTGGCTAAAGATTTATTGTTGACTGTGCAAAATCGTTACGGAATGCAGCAATATCATGTGATTGCCGATTGTTTGGGACGGGATTTAGAAGGCGTTTTGTTACAACATCCGTTTTTAGATCGCCACGTTCCCATTATTCTTGGGGATCATGTGACTACGGAAGCAGGAACAGGCGCGGTGCATACTGCGCCCGCACATGGTCAGGAAGATTATTTGGTCGGTTTGAAATATGAATTGCCCGTCAATAATCCTGTGGATTCGCAAGGCCATTTTATTTCCACTACGCCTTTATTTGCGGGTGAATCGGTGTTTTCTGCGGATCAGAAAGTGATTGAGGTGTTAAAAGAACGCGGACGTTTGGTGCATCAAGAGCGAATTACACACAGTTATCCGCATTGTTGGCGGCATAAAATTCCCGTTATTTTCCGTGCGACTCCGCAGTGGTTTATTATGATGGATACGAAAAATTTACGACAACAAGCGATGTCGGCATTGGAAACGGTAGAGTTTACGCCCGATTGGGGACGGCCGCGTTTAGAAGGCATGATTGCCAATCGGCCGGATTGGTGTATTTCTCGACAACGCATGTGGGGCGTGCCGATTGCCGTTTTTATTCATAAAGAAACCCAAGCCTTACATCCCGATACGCCCGCTTTAATCGAAAAAGTCGCGCAACAGGTGGAAAAACAAGGCATTGAAGCCTGGTTTTCTTTGCCTGTCGATGCCTTGTTGAGTGCTGAGGATGCGGCGTGTTATGAAAAAGTAATGGATACTTTAGATGTGTGGTTCGATTCGGGAACGACGCATTTTAGTGTGTTAGAACAGGAAGCCCATTTAGCTGTGCCAGCGGATTTGTATTTGGAAGGCTCGGATCAGCATCGAGGGTGGTTTCAATCGTCTTTGTTGACTTCTACGGCGATGCGTCAGGGACAAGCTCCGTATAAAGGCTTGTTGACACATGGTTTTACGGTGGATGCGCAAGGGCGCAAAATGTCTAAATCGCTGGGCAATGTGATTGCACCGCAAGAAGTGACGCAAAGTTTAGGCGCGGAAATTTTACGCTTATGGACGGCTGCAACCGATTATCGCGGTGAAATTACTGTGTCTAATGAGATTTTAAAACGAATCACAGACGCTTATCGTCGTTTGCGCAATACAGCCCGATTTTTACTCGCCAATTTACATGATTTTGATCCAGAAACCCATCGCGTGCCAGCGGATCAGTTGTTGGCTTTAGATCGTTGGGCGTTACATCAAGCCTATGTATTGCAAAAAGACGTGATTGCGGCTTATGACAGTTATGCGTTTCATGTGGTGTATCAAAAAGTGCATCATTTTTGTGCGATGGATATGGGCAGTTTGTATTTGGATATTATTAAAGATCGCCAATACACCACGGCTAAAGACAGTGTGGCGCGTCGTTCAGCACAAACGGCCATGTATGATATTGTCGTCGCTTTAACGCATTGGTTGGCTCCGATTTTGAGTTTTACCAGTGAGGAAATTTGGTCTTATTTACCCGGTAAACGGCCGGCTTCCGTGTTTCTCAGTACATGGTATGAAGGATTGGTAGAATCTTCCCAAGCGATTGATTGGACGGCTATTTTTGGCGTGCGCGAGGTGGTGAGTCGAGAATTAGAACAGTTGCGTAAAGCAGAAGCAATTGGTTCTTCTTTGGATGCGGAAGTGACGATTTATTGTGACGGTGAATTGTACCAGACATTAATGGCGTTAGAAGATGAGTTACGTTTTGTATTAATTACTTCTTATGCCACCGTGTTACCTGTCGCAGAAAAAAGTGCCAATGCCGTACAACATCAAGGTTTTTGGACAGCGGTCACGGCATCGGTTCATCCCAAATGTGAGCGATGCTGGCATCACCGCGCCGATGTGGGACAACACGCGGATCATCCCCATTTATGCGGGCGTTGTGTGGAAAACGTCGCCGCCGCAGGCGAAACACGGCGGTTTGCCTAATGAACGCCTCTACTCATGACACACAGAACACAACAGGTTTACGTTGGTTGTGGATTTCGTTTATCGTGTTGCTACTGGATCAAGCGACGAAATGGTGGGCGAGTAGTGCATTAGAGTTGTATCAGCCTGTTCCCGTGTTACCGTATCTCAATTTTACCTTGCTACACAATCCCGGTGCGGCGTTTAGTTTTCTCGCGGATGCGGGGGGTTGGCAGCGATGGTTTTTTACGGGCTTGGCGGTGGTGATCAGTGCGGTGATTGTGATGTGGTTGGCGCGTTTGTCTCCGCAACAGCGAATGTTGGGGATTGCCTTGGCGTTGGTTTTAGGCGGCGCAGTGGGAAATGTGATTGATCGTTTCATTTATGGTTATGTGATTGATTTTATAGATGTTTATTATCAAACATGGCATTGGCCTGCGTTTAATATCGCCGATTCCGCAATTACCATTGGCGCGGTGCTGTTGTTGATTGATGTGGTGCGACATCCGCAGCCGACGGAATCTTAGAAGTAGAGTTTAGGAATATCCGTTTTTTACTGTCTTTTACTCCCCTCTTTGTTTCTAACTAGGAGGGGAAGACAGCATGCTGTTTATTTAACTACTTATTAATTTAACGTCACCATCGGCCGAATAGCTAAGATAATAGCTTGTGGCTATTCGGCTGTTTTTTCTTGATAAAAGTTAAATTATTATTTCTAAAAAGAAAACCATCTAATAGGAATTTTTGCAGAAAAATATACGATTAATAAATAGCCAATCACTATCACCAATGCAAAGAAAGAAATACCATAATGGCCTTGTTTAAATTGATATAGATTATCCACAAAAATATTTCCTGCAATGACTATGGCGATAGCGGCAAGAATGAGGCTAAACCACGACACGGTAGCGGTATTTATTGCGCTAAAATATAACACAATATCAAAAATTTTACCCAAACCAATCAGACTTAATAAGATAACTAATGGGATACCATAAATAAAAAATATAACAATCCCCAATGTATTTAAAAAATCAGGTTTATTAGGATTGCTCGCGCCCATTATGGTTATATAAAAAGTTAATAACGCAGTCAAAGGGAAAATCAATACATTTAAAATTAGAAATCCCTTAAATAATTCTATAATAACAACGGAATGAGTCAACCCTTCTTTTAACATCTCTCTGTCCTTTTATTATTGATTAAAAATTAGCTTGGGTGCGTAAAGCAAGAACTTAATTAACTGGATTCAGACAATAAATACTGCTCTAAATATTGAATTTGTTGGGCTAATTGATCATGTTGTTTTTGCGACAAAGGCGCGTGGTAATAAGCAATTTTATACTCTTGTCCCGACACGTGCAGCGATAAACGGTAATCAATGGCTTGATTTTCTTGACTTAAACGCCGTATTTGTAAACGCGCATCCGATAAAGCGCAACTGACCTCTTGCGGCTGGAAAAACAAACGGTGCCACAAGTGATGGCGCACCACTTTACAAGTATTATTTGTTTTATTTAAATAAATCGTCGTCGTTTGAAATTGCCGCAATAATCGCCACGCCACATCCACCCCAAAAAATAACACCCGCACCGTAAATAATCCCACCCGCCATACCCATGGTGTCGTCTGCGTTCCTGCGAAATGCGGGCGAAAATAAAGCGCACCCACGAAAATTAAAATAAACATCACCACTCCCCCCGTACGCGATCCCAATCCCACTAACCAATATTCCTGTAAATTTTCTAAGGTTAATGTGTCTGCAATGGGCTGCTGAATAAAATGATTAATGCGTTGTGCAATGTCCTCGGCGTGATCGCGGCTTTCCACCACGGTAAATAAGGCTTCTTGTTGTTGCGCCCCATAGAGGTAAATGGCGAAGCCACGTCGCGTGACTTCAACGTTGGCACGGTGCGTTTCTCGGATGTCATGCTGCTCCATTGTGTCTAATAAACGACTGCGATGGGCAGTTATTTGGCAATGAACGTGGTTTTGCAGCGAATATTGACAGTGTAATTGACTGCGGCCGCTGCCTGAAATGGCCGCCAAAATAAATAAAATAACAAATGCGTTAAAAAGAAGAATCAAAAACCCAATAGAAAACCCAATTAAAAAATCAATCCAATGCGTCCAATGCGAGGATAAACGAAAAATAAAATGTGACGGTGATTTTTCTAAAATAACCATGATGATTCCCTGTTAAAAAAATAAAAATAAGTAAAGACACATAGGCTGTTGAACATCATAAAGGATGTTTTACAAAATAAAATAACCCACATAAGGAATTATCCCTATTGTGTCGATTCTAGTCTAGCGTTTATGCTGTCAAAAGTATGATGAATAAGGAGAACAGCGCGTTAATATGACCTGTTTTTTAGGGGAAATTACGGTGTCTGTCTGGCTGTACATTTGCCAGATTGTCGGACAATCGGAATGATTTTTAGGAAGAAATCATTTTTTATTTCGCCCAATAAAAATATCTTCGTCAATAGCGCGCCCATTAATGACAGGCTTTATTAGCATAATTAGATATTGCAATGCAATAGAAATAGACTGCTATTTATTCTTGTCTCTATGAGGAAAATCGCTTATTCTATACACCCTAACGATGGCTCAAAAATTTTATTGAGCAGGCTTGAACTGAGTCTGAATAAAGCCAGCAAATGGAACTTGCTTTATTGGCTTAAATCAAAGACCAAACAAGACCTAAATCGTGACAAAATGATGACTCATTAAAAAAAGAGTGACAACTGTCGCCAAACCACCAAAAAGGAGATGACGAAGACATCCGTCCTCGTCAAGGAACAGCCACGCGAGATGCGTCGTTGTTCTGATGTGCAGATGAATCGTTGCTGTTGGGTCACGATGCCTGCCGCTGTTCGGGCGTGCTTTTGTGTTGATTGTCGAGGCCAAAGCGCGCCTGATAGCCCTTGACTACACCCGTCAAGGTTGTGGAGCGTCCCCATATTTTATGCCCTGCATAGGTGTGGAGATGGTTTAGAGCGGTAATAAATCGCCGTTCAATATAAGTACCTGTTCTCGTCTTGAGCAGTTTTTGATGCAATTTGAGGTTTAATGTTATGCAAACAGGCAGTGTGAAGTGGTTTAATGAAACCAGAGGATTTGGTTTTATCGCACCTTCCGATGGAAGCAAAGATGTTTTTGTTCATTTCTCTTCCATTCAAAAAGAAGGATTCAAAACCCTAAAAGAAGGACAATCTGTCCAATTTGAATCCGAAGCGGGCGAAAAAGGCCCCAAAGCCACTATCTGCGTTCCGCTCAAGGCTGAGTAGTTCGTTGAAATAATTAAGAATTGTCGTTTTATTCTTTTTTGCGAAGACCTGCTGTTTTCCTAACAGCCACGCACACGGGATTATCCCGTGTGTGGTCAATGATAAATCCTGCCTTATTCTTTCCTTTCATTCAAGCAAAAAAAATCTCCCCATTGATTAAACCAATAAAGGAGAAGTTCGATAGGACTTCAGAAGGTTTTTATTGAATTTCTGATTACTCTGTTATGGTAAATGTGCCATAATCGCAGACATTAAAACGAGAATGAGTTAATTCCGTGCCGTCAGAAAAAACCATGAGAAAATCGAACATGCAATAGCCCGTATTGTCATTAAAATTAACTTCGACTTCTTCCCCAGAAGGCAGCACATCCACATCTAACACATCTTCTTCCCATTCTTCCGTCCCCGTATTAGAGCCGTAAAACTCTACTAAATCCATAGAAGTATTATTGACCACCAACACCCGACGATTGTAGGAATCGGCTGCCGAAAGATTCGCCATTGGTAATGCAATTAACGCCGTCAATAAGCCAGTGAAAAATATACGCTTTACAGGAAAAAAAATCATTGTTTATCTCCTCACTTTGGTTGTTCACAGGGAATGGGATTATAACAGACGGATTAGTCACGGGAAATCACTTTTTATCCTTCAAAAAAAGCCCTCTTTATTCATTTTCATTAAAAAACAAACAAAGAGGGCTTTAAAATCAAAGTCCAAAAATGGCTAAACCACAAGCGCATTCACGGACAAAACATCATCTAATAAACCACGGAATTCTTCTAAATAAGCCTGTGTTAATAAGGCTAAACCACCAAAATAAGCCGTTGCAGATCGCTGGGCGACGCGTGCGGCAAAATCTTTAAACCACACCAATAAATGCTCGTCCATAAATGAACGCACTTCATTTAAATGTGCTGTTTTATCATCTAATAATAAAAGATGACTTAAAAACTGTAATTGATACACCAAATGATCTTCAGAACGAACGCGCCAATTATCCACTTGCAATTGATAATTTTCATACCATTTGCGCACTTTAAACATCGGCTCTTGACGCATTAAACCATCTTCATCTAACCACACCGATTCACACGGCGAAGCCTGATATTGATGATTTAAATAAATCGCCGCGAAATCAGCCGCTAATTCATCTAAGACCTCTTGTGTTAGAGGATTGGGTAAAGCGGTCAATGCCGTTTGCATTAATTGACAACAATCTTGTCCCCGCGCCGACTGCAAATGCAAACCCAAACTATACGGAAAATTTGCCGTTGATAATTGGGTTAATAATTCGGCAGTCGGTTCACGATCATGCAGTAGGGCAAACAATTCCAAATCTCGCCCTACCGCATGTCGCCAAGTGGCCAACCACGTGTTATCCATCGACCTTACCTTGACGGTGTGCGATGAATACAATAGAGGGCTTAGTGAGTTCAGGATTGGCTAAATTTTTAATGCGATCAACGGGTGTTTCTCCGGGGCCAATGGCTTTGGTGGCGAATTGTCCCGCACGCAACTGATCAATGGGGCCAATATCCAACACCCGCATCATACACGCTGCCACGCAATACGGATGACGACCTGCTTCCAATTCGTCAATACACATATTACATTTTTTCACCAAACCATCTTCAGGATCAAACTGGGGCGCGCCATAAGGACAAGCCGCTTCACACCGCCGACAACCAATACACAAAGTCGAATCAATATCAACGACACCATTATCTGCCCGCTTCCAAATCGCACCTGTAGGACATGTCGGCAAACAAGCAGGCTCCGCACAATGGTTGCAGGACATATTGACTTTGTAAGCGTAAACATTGGGAAACGTTCCCCCTTCGACATACGAAACTCGACGGAATCGCGGCCCCGCATTCAAACCATTCTTGTCTTTACAAGCAATTTCACAAGCGCGACAACCAATACAATCCACATTATTGTGAACAAATCCCACCTGCACTTGTGGTTTAACGGGTTCATAATAGGTGCGTTTTTTGGCCTTAATCGCTTCTTTGACACGAGCGACGGCCTCTTCACTTTGCAAATTCGGATTATTTTTCGGAATACTCGTCATTATCTGGCCTCCGCCATTGTGCGTTATCATAAGCACAATGGCTGTGTGAACGGGTTATAAATCTCTGCGGAACACTTGGCTGCGCGCCGTCGCTTTCACATCCCAACCGGGACGATGCACACGCCCTTCTGTCGCTTTGCGCAAGGTCACCAGACAGGTGTTATAAGCGAAACCGCCCGCGGGACTGGGTTCATCATTGGTCAAGAAATCGGGGTTGCCGCCCAAATCCCAGCCATTTTCATCCAAATCCATCCACGCTCCTTCATAAACCACCACCACCCCAGGCATACACAATTCAGTGACATACGCAGGCAAGACAATCCCACCGCGATCATTCCACACTTCTATCGTGTCTCCCGTCTGAATGCCCAGCCGTTTGGCATCGCTGGCATTAATGGTAATTTCTTGCGCAAAAGTCTCGCGTAACCACGGAATATTGTGGAAAATCGAGTGGGTACGCCAGCGCGGATGCGGCGAAATCAGATGGAACGGGTATTTTTGCGTCAAGGGATGATTCAACGACTCCCACGGCTCAATCCATTTCGGAATCGCGGGGATATAATAACCGTATTGCGTTTTAGTCCAATCGGTAATCTGTGCCAACGTGGTAGAGAAGATTTCAATGCGTCCCGACGGAGTCGCCCATTTCACGCCTTTTTCCACATTGTCTTGGAAGGCCACATGCGGACGTGGTAATTTAAACTTATACACGCCATGCCGTTTAAAGTCCTCCCACGGCATCGTAACCCCTTGATGAGGCATGACTTTATGTTCCCACCAATCGCGCAAATACGCTTCATCAACCGCGTCATCATTGTGGAAATAATCACGAGTGGCTTTGGGATTAAATCGCTCACCAAAACCCAAACGATAGGCCAGTTCAGTGAACACTTGGAAATCGGTTTTTGATTCGCCCAGAGGTTGAATCACTTTAGGACGGTGAATGTAGTAATGTCCTTTGTACCACGGTAACGCGACATCGTGACGCTCAAAATGCGTGGCAATCGGCAGCAGCACATCCGCCCAAATCCCCGACGGCGTAATGGTGGAATCCATACACACCACCATATCCAATTTTTTAATCGCGGAGATTTCTTTATTAATATTGGTCAACTGGTTAAACCAATCCGAACCTTGCCAGAAAATACCGCGAATATTGGGAATGACACCGTCTAATTCATCTTGGCGCGGCCACAAACCAATTTCCTCGCGCTTAACGTTCGGATAATTGAGAACGCAATGCGCCCAACGGTCTGACTTAATCGACGCAAACCAGACATTAGCAAATTCATCATAAGGATAAGCGATCCCTTCAGCGTGCCACGCTTTGCCCACGCCTTCCGCACAACCACCCAATACGCCAATATTTCCCGTCATGGCTTGTAATGCAGCAGCCATACGGTTGTATTGTTCGCCATAGGCGTTACGTCCGGGTGACCAAGAGGCCTTTAATGCAGCGGGTTTAGTGGTCGCATAGAGATGCGCCAATTTGGCAATGTCTTGTGCAGAAACACCACAAATTTGCGCTGCCCATTCAGGCGTTTTCGGCACGCCATCTGACCAGCCCATAATGTAATCTTTAAAACTTTCTTGACCTTGCGCCCAATTCGGCATCGTTTCCCGATCCATGCCTTGCACGAAACGGTTAATAAAGCCTTGATCTTGCAAGCCATTGGCGAAAATATAATAAGCCATCCCCGCCATCATGGCCGCGTCGGTATTCGGTCGGATCGGAATCCACCACGCATCATAAGCCGAAGCCGAATCAGTATAAATCGGATCAATCACCACAAAACGACAGCCACGTTGTTTCGCCATTCGCATGTAATAGAAAGTATTGCCACCATGGAAGGTATAGGCCGGATTCCAGCCCCACATGATGATCAATTTAGAGAAGGCAAAGGCATCATCTTCGTTGCCATCTTCAATCGTGCCAAAAGTCATACGCGAACTAAAAGTGGTCGCCTGATAAGACGGCACTGACCACGAATTGGTACGGCAACCAAACATGCCTAAAAACCGACCCAATAAGCCTTCAATCTGATCCGATTTATGCAGCACGCCATAAGAAGCCCCCGCATAACTTTGATCTAATAAAGCTGTTGGGCCATATTTTTGTTTTAATTCCTGCATCCGATAGGCAACCATGCCCAAAGCTTCATCCCAAGAAGCCCGCTTGAATTTGCCCTCACCTCGCGCCCCAACGCGAATCATCGGATACAATAAACGCTCTGCCGAATACAAACGAGAGCGATAAGAACGCCCCCGCAAACAAGCCCGCAATTGTGGTTCTTCAAAAGTATCTTTGCCCACGACTCCATTGTGTTGATAACGGCCGTCATCTGTGGACAAACGCACAATCACATCGCCTTTTTTATGGGCGACCAACATGTGCCGCGAACCGCAGTTATGGGCGCAACTGGTCACCACCGTTTCCAATTGATCATCGCGCAAATACGGCTCATAGGCAAAAGCCTGACTGTCACTCGGTACTAAACTCAGTCCCAATCCACCCAAACCCGCCGCACTGGCTGCGGTCAATGAACTTTTTAAGAAGTCACGGCGATTGAGATTTAAGCTGTCATGTAAGCGTTGTTCAACGCTAGGTTCAACGCTGGTTTGTTCTATTTTTTCTGCTATATCAGTCATGAGAAGACCTCTTTATTCGGCCGCTTTGGGCAGTTGAAAACGGGCTGCTGACTCAGTTGGGCGATTTTTTGCCCATTCAGGAATCGTGGCGGCCATGCCCGGCCACGCATGACGCGGATACGGGTAACTAATGCGATACCACGCTCTCCCCCCATGACAGCCATAACATGAATCAGAATTGGCTTGTCCTGCTTTTTCAATGGCTTCAGCATTTAAATAATTGACTTGATGGCGCGTGGTACGAATTGCCACGTGGCAAGTCATACAACTTTGAAACATCGGCTGAGATTGCGCCCAAGGACTCGGCAGACCCATTTGCTGGTAATCCATTTGACCATGACATTTTAAGCAAGTGGTTTCTGGATTAACCGTTTTACGCAAGGTAAAGCCGGCATCAGTGCTGGTCGGTGGAATTGGGGCTTCTTCGCGGGAACTGTGGCCTTCATGACAAGTGTTACATTTTAGATTCATCAATTCCTTTGCCATTGGGGTGACCAAATGGCGACGATGAAATGTTTCTTGTTCTCCGTCATAAACGCTTAACGTCTGATACCACGCTAAGGCTTCGGAGGCTTTCACACCTGCGGGAGATTCGCTTTTGACACTCTTTTCTAAGATTTCTTGGTGACACGCCAGACATTGTTCATTGGTGGCGGTCTCAATGGCGGGTTTGAAATGCAAAGGATGCCAAATAGCGGCTTGATAATCGGTTTCGGGCGCGGCAAATGCGGCTTGAACCGCAAATAGCAACGCAATAAGAGCTATCCTCATTGGCCTCTCACTCCTCATCAGTTGGGTTCTAAGGATGTTGGTCGTGTTTTTTTTAAGTTTTTCTAAAAATACATTATGCCAATAGACTCAAGAAAAAGGCCGCAACCGAAAACTGCTGCGGCCTTTTAAATTCAGGTGAATTAGTTGCCGCTCATGCCGGACATTTCACCCATACCAGACATACCGCTCATGCCGTCCATACCAGACATGCCGCTCATTCCGCCCATGCCTGACATGCCGCTCATGCCGTCCATACCAGACATGCCGCTCATTCCGCCCATGCCTGACATGCCGCTCATGCCGCCCATGCCTGACATGCCGCTCATGCCGCCCATGCCTGACATGCCGCTCATGCCGCCCATGCCTGACATGCCGCCCATACCGGACATGCCACCCATGCCTGACATGCCGCTCATTCCGCCCATGCCTGACATACCGCCCATGCCGCTCATGCCGGACATACCGCCCATGCCACCCATTCCAGACATACCGCTCATGCCAGTCGGGGGCAACCAGTAGTAGCCGCCCATACCGGACATGCCACCCATTCCGCCCATGCCGGACATACCGCCCATGCCAGACATGCCACCCATTCCGCCCATGCCAGACATGCCACCCATGCCGGACATACCGCCCATGCCACCCATTCCAGACATACCGCCCATGCCGGACATTCCAGACATGCCGCTCATTTGCCCAGATACAGTGTAAGTCATTGAGGGATAGAAGTAGATGTTGCCATCAGGAGTGATGTGGAAGTAAGCGCGAGAAGTCACTACTTGGCTGCCACCATAGCCGCTCATGCCGGACATTCCAGACATGCCGCCCATTCCTGACATGCCACCCATGCCACCCATTCCGGACATGCCACCCATGCCGCCCATTCCGGACATGCCACCCATTCCCGACATGCCACCCATTCCAGACATGCCACCCATGCCGCCCATTCCTGACATGCCACCCATACCTGACATACCAGCCATGCCGCCCATTCCAGACATGCCATCCATACCGGCCATGCCGCTCATTCCGCCCATGCCAGACATGCCGCTCATTCCGCCCATGCCAGACATACCGCTCATGCCACCCATGCCAGACATACCACTCATTCCGCCCATGCCAGACATGCCGCTCATTCCGCCCATGCCAGACATGCCACTCATTCCGTCCATCCCAGACATGCCACTCATTCCGTCCATCCCAGACATGCCACTCATGCCACTCATGCCACCCATTCCGGACATGCCAGACATGCCGTCCATCCCAGACATACCGCTCATTTCAGCATTTACGATTTGGGGAGCAGCTAAAACAGCAGAAACTAAAGCAGCTAAACCGATTTTTTTAATATTCATAAGTCAACGTCCTCCTGGTAGGGGTTTTGTTCTCAATTTCGTGATTAAGGAATTTGAACACTGCCGACGCTTTCACCGTTTCCCGTATCGTTATCCATAATGCCAGTCGCGGGTAGCGTCAACGCTCACAGATGAAGCAAGCCTTGTGCCGTCATGGTAAATATAAGATTAACTTATTGATTAGTTTGATGTTTATTTGAAAAGGTTCCGGTTTCCTTGGGCTTGATCTCTTCCAAACACTGTCAAATTGTCAGTGCATTGAAGAACACTTTACAGGAAAACCTTAGATTTCAAGCATCAATCCCAGTGACATTTTGTCTTTTGCACCACAGCATAATGGTGATTCTGCCGCTTACTCACGGCTCCACAACATCCAACCCATATCACCTTCTTCGGTCAGTTGCCATCCTGACGGAGCTAACAATGTGTGAATGTGCTGGGCTAAAGCAGAAGGCATAGCAGCAGCGGATTCTACCGGTGGGAACAACAACACGCCCCCATCGGATAAATTCACGACACCCCATTCGTCTAACCCCGGTTCTTGTACAGTATCAGGGACTTCAGGCGGTGGTGGTGTATCACTTGCAATCACGTCTGTCACCACAGGGATTGCAGGAGGGGCAGTTTCAGTTACAATGACATCAGTGACAATGGGATCGGGGATGGGTTTAATCGTTTGCGACGTGTCAATGATCACCACAGGAGTAGGCAACTCTTCCACAGAAGCATCCGCTTCAGATGGCGGAAGGCTCAGCGCGGCCGATTCAGGTAACGGCGCACTGGATTCTGTTGTTTCGACAACCATTTCTGCGGGTGCTGTTGTCGTTGCCACAGAAGCGACAGTCTCGGTTGGTGGTGGCGGGGCAGGGGGTTGCTTGCCTTGTTGACGCGACAACAGCCCGTTCAAACTCACAATAATCACCACCACCGCCACCAACCCAAACCAAAACAACGACACGTTGGACTCTTTCGCCATGTAAAACTCCTCTGTTATTGATGCCAATAACGAATATCATAAACGCCCGTCATGCCGGGACGACTAAAAGGTGTGTACCACGCCCCTTGGTTTTCTAAAAAACGCAAACTGGGAGGATACGGTTGCCAAACGCCGTGTAGAGCCTGTTGATACCATTGTGGGGTTTTCACATGATGTTGAATGACAGGCGCATTTGGACGTTGGGCAGGGTTAGACCCTGCGATAAAAGTGTCTGCCATTAGCGGCGTGCTGGCAAGCGATAATCCCAAAGATAAGCAAAAAAAAGAACCCCATTTCATGGTTATTAACTCCTGATTGAAGTAACAGATCGACAAAAAACACGGCGTTTCACTTTTTTGGGTGGTGTGAAGCACGCCGTGACAATTAACGATTAAGAAAAGCGAAAGATTAGGCGAATCCACATAAATGTTGTACAATTAACAACCGCGTCCCAACAAAGACAAACAATCGCATGGCAGGGCAAAGGAAGCATTGATGAAATCGCTCCCTCCATGTGTGCATAACAATAATTATGCCCGCTTAGAAAAATTAAATAACCTATTGAAATAAGAAAGAAAAAATTAAATCTGGGAGATTTTCATGCTGACATCCCCTGACAAGCTGTCAGACCCCTGCGCACACCCACCCTTCATCATCCGAATGCAACGCTGGATCAGCACCCGTTTGAACCGACAACTGATCCTCGTGCAAAGTATTGCCTTAATTCTCGCCTCCCTGCTCAGTCTGGCCATTTTCACTTTTTACTACCACGCCCAACTCACCGAAGAGCGCGCTGCAACGACGGTGGCTGTGAATCGGTTATTACAAACCGCTTTAGAAAATGCCATGTTAAAACAAGATTTAGAAGGTTTACGTCAAATTGTACAAGGTTTGGGACAACAGCCTGATGTGCAGCAAGTGATCATTGCCAATCCCAAAGACGAAATTCGTTTCGCGTCCAATCCCGCGCAATTGGGACAACACATCACGTGGACAAGCACTCAACCTTACACCGAATTTTTCTATCATCCTGAATCTGCAATAGAAGTTTTGCGCAGTGTGAATCCCGTGGCCAACCGCGCGCCTTGCACCCAATGTCACGGACAAACCGATCAGTACCCTATCAATGGCGTATTAATTGTTGATTACGAAGCCGCGCCCATTCGTGCCAATGCCTTGAGAACTGCGGCTTATTTACTGTTACTGGGTATTATCATTATTGTCCTCACCTTAGCCACCGTGTGGATCAATATTCAACGTTTGGTTTTAGTGCCGGTCAAACGTCTTTCTCACGCCGGTGAAAAACTCACCGCGGGCGATTTAACGGTGCGCGTCAAAGTGGACAGCGAGAACGAATTAGGACGGCTTGCCCACATTTTTAACCACACCGCCAGCCGATTACAACAACAAATGACACAACTTCAAGCCCAAAAATCGGACTTGCAAGCCCTAATTGATGCGATTCCCGACGGTATTCGGGTGATTGGAGAAGATTACCGTTTACATGCAGTCAATCACGCCTATTGTGAGCAAGTGGGCTTGACACCAGAACTTGCCTTGTCTCAACCCTGTTATGCGGTGTACCAACGAGATACGCCATGTATTCCCACTTTAACCACTTGTCCTCTGGAAAGCCTGCGTCACCGCGATCAACCCATTAAAAAATTAACCCACTATTTATTACAAAAACCCCTCGCGGTCGAAACCACCGCAGCCCCTTTAATCTGGAGCAGTCCCGGCCACTCCCAACGCCTCATTGTCGAATCCATCCGCGACTTACAACGTGCTGTTCTCTATTCGCATGAACAAAAGTTAGCGGCAATGGGACAAGTGGCCGCGGGCATTGCCCATGAGATTCATAACCCATTAGGTTCAGTTCGTCTCGCCGTACAAAATACCTTACGCCGCTTAGAACACGGTCAGTATCAACCCGAACAGATCAGCCATTACTTGCGTCTGGTTGATAAAGAAGTCGAACATTGCATTGAAGTCACCCACCGTTTGCTGAAACTCACCACACTCGGTAGCCCACAACCCACCCTAGTGGACATTGATCAAACCATTGAAGAAATATTATCCTTGCTTGAATACGAAAGTCAAAAAATAGGCGTACAAATCACTTTTACTCCTTGTGGTCAACGGGTATTTGCGCAAGAACATGACCTGCGCATGATCGTCTTAAATCTGATACAAAATGCCTTTCATGCCATGCCGCAAGGGGGCGTGTTGCGCATCTTCGGCCAGTTGCAAGCACAACATATTGAGGTGATTTTTCAAGACAACGGGGGTGGCATTGCGCCTGAACATTTAGGACAGATTTTTGATCCCTTTTTCAGTTATCGCGCCGGCGGCAAAAAAGGCACGGGTTTAGGACTAAGCATTTGTAAAGCACTTGTCGATCACTACCAAGGTCAACTCCATGTCACCAGCCGATTGGGAGAAGGCACCTGTTTTTCCTTCACATTTCCCCTTGCCACAGCGAGCCAGACACCATGAGCGATATATTAGTCATTGAAGATGATCCTTTGTTAAGCCAAATGTTATGCGACAGCCTGCAACAAATGGGCTACAGCGCACACCGCACCCATACCCTAAAAGATGCCCATCTTTATCTTAACCAAGCCGAACCCAGTTTAATCTTACTGGATGCTTATTTGCCGGATGGCGAGGGAATGCAGGCCTTGCCAAATTTACGCGATGTTTGTCCCGTGATCATGATGACCGCTTACGGCTCTGTGCGTAGTGCAGTTACTGCCATGCAAGCGGGCGCAGCCGAATACTTATTAAAACCCATGAACGTCGATGAATTGGAGGTTGTTGTGCAAAGAGTTCTACAAAACCGCACCTTAGAACAAGATTACCAGTTCTACAAAAAACAATGTAAACGCCAAAATCGTCACAATAAGCTGACCGTCGGCAACAGCAAAGCCTTACAACACGTACAACAGTTGATTCAAGCGGTCGCGCCCACCGATGTCAGCGTATTGATTCAAGGCGAAAGCGGCACGGGTAAAGAATTGGCCGCAATGGAAGTGCATAAAAACAGTACCCGACGCGATAGAAACTTTGTGGCTTTGGACTGTTGTACTTTGCAAGAAAAGTTATTTGAATCGGAATTATTTGGCCACGAGCGCGGCGCATTTACAGGCGCAGATCGTCAGAAAAAAGGCTTAATAGAAAATGCCGAAGGTGGCACTTTATTTTTAGACGAAATTGGCGAAATTGACGCGACAATTCAAGCCAAATTATTACGAGTATTAGAAACAGGACAATTTCGCCGTTTAGGCGGAACGAAAGACTTAGTTGCCGATGTGCGCATTGTGGCGGCGACCAATCGAGATTTAGAACAAATGGCACGTAGTGGTCAATTTCGCAGTGATTTATATTATCGTTTAAGTGCATTTGTGGTGACATTGCCGCCGTTGAGGGAGCGACGTGAAGACATTGCCTCATTGGTGCAACATTTTATTCATAATCATAGTTTTTCCCGTCGCATTGACAAGCAATTTAGCAAAGTTGCCTTACAACAATTGGTAGAATATGATTGGCCGGGCAATATTCGAGAATTAAGAAATATTGTTGAACGCGCCATTATTCTTTCTGGCGAACAACAAATTATCACACCACAACATTTAAGTTTTTGTGCCAATTTCTTACAAAATAATACCCGCTCTACGGTGCAATTAAATTTTGAAGAAGAACCCAGTTTGTCCGATATTGAACGGGATTATTTTCAGTTATTAATGAAAAAATATAGCGGTCATCGCTCTAAAATCGCAGCAATCATGGGTGTCAGTGAACGGCATATTTATCGTTTAATTAAGAAATATGCCAGTGAAGAAAATGTGTAATTATCTGAAGCAGAATTTTCAGCTCACGTTACCTGACCCATAAACGGAGAACAAAGCACAATGCACTATTGTCAAGGAACGGCTTTAGAAGCGTTAATTATTTTATTAAAACGTTTCGATATTCAGCTTAAAATGGTTGAATCAAATCAGGCGATTGAAGGCAGTTATTGGGGAGAATCAGAAGCAGGATTGGTGGGGAATGTGCTATATGTTAGAAATGACACGCCGATTCATTCGGCACTGCATGAAGCCTGTCATTATATTTGCATGGATTCAGCGCGTCGTACTGCGTTACATACCGACGCGGGAGGTGATTATGCAGAAGAAAATGCGGTGTGTTATTTGCAGATATTATTAGCGAATCATTTGCCTGAAATGAGTGCAGATGTGTTATGCGAAGATATGGATAATTGGGGCTATAGTTTTCGTCTGGGCAATGCGAAACGTTGGTTTAATGAAGATGCACAAGATGCTTATGATTGGTTGCTGAATCACCAATTGATTGCCGCGGATAAAACAGTATTGTGGCGCGTGAGAAATTAATATTTTCCTGTCACAAGCTCTACACAAAAGACGTGTTAAAATGAGCGCACCCACGAGACACTTTTTTTTAAAACGACAGAAATAGATACGCGCATGTTTAAACTCCCTCCCATTTTTCATCACGCCGAACCCGAAGTCGTCGCTGCGGTTGATTTAGGCTCTAACAGCTTTCACATGATTGTGGCACGGATTAATCACGGACAAGTTCACCTTTTAGATCGCATGAAAGAAAGTGTCCGTCTCGGTGCGGGTCTCAACGCCCAACGCCAATTGTCTGCCGAATCGCAACAACGCGCTTTGGAATGTTTAGCTCGCTTTGGGCAACGTTTGCGCCACATGCCCGTTGACAGTGTACGGATTGTTGGTACGAATACCTTACGTTTAGCGGTCAATGCGCCCGAATTTCTAAGCCAAGTTGAACGTACACTTGGCCATCCCGTCGAAATCATCTCAGGACGCGAAGAAGCGCGTTTAATCTATTTAGGTGTAGCGCATACCTTATCCAGTATTTCGGAACGTCGTCTGGTCATTGACATTGGTGGCGGTAGTACGGAATTAATTATTGGGGAAGGGTTTGAGCCGTTGTGCGCGGAGAGTTTGTGTATGGGGTGTGTAAGTATGACACAACGCCACTTTGCAGAGGGAGAAATTAAAGCCAAATCCCTACGCCAAGCCGAAATTGCGGCCTTATTAGAATTACAACCTGTTGAATCACTGTTTCGTAAAACAGGTTGGGAAGTGGTGATTGGTGCGTCTGGCACGATGCGCAGTGTACAAAAAGTTTTACAAGAAATGGGTTGGGGCAACGGCATTAGTTTACGCGGTTTACAACAATTGCGTGACCTTTTACTCACCGCAGGTCATATTGAACAATTAAAATTTAAAAATCTCAGTCCTCAGCGTTTACCCGTATTTGTAGGTGGAGTTGCGGTGGTGTTGGGATTATTTGAGGGGCTGGGTTTAAGCCATATTCATGTGTCTGAAGGGGCATTGCGTGAGGGATTGGTTTACGACATGTTGGGGCGTATCACTCATGAAGACGTGCGCGAACAAACAATTCAAGCCCTCATCAGTCGTTATTCCATCGATCTCCCCCAAGCCGAGCGCGTCGAAGAAACTGCGTTGACATTGTTGGCACACGTTGCCACTCAGTGGCAGTTAGCCGAAGAAAAAGTGGCGCAAACCCTCAGTTGGGCGGCGCGTTTACATGAGATCGGGTTAAGTATTTCTCATGAACATTATCATAAACATGGGGCTTATTTGCTGACCCATTCGGATTTAGCGGGTTTTTCGCGTCAAGAACAAACGGTATTAGCGACTTTGGTGCGCGTTCACCGCCGCAAAATTACTTCCGAACTCTGTACCACTACCGTTTTACCCTTAATTAAAGTGATTCGTTTGGCGACTTTATTGCGTTTAGCGGTTTTATTACATCGCAGCCGCAGTGCCAATTATCAAGCAAAATTATCTTTATCCGTGTCTGGCGACCAATTGCGATTGCAATTTCCTGCCGCGTGGTTGTCTAAACATCCCCTAACTTTTGCCGATTTAGAGCAAGAACAACTTTATTTAAAAGAAATTGGCATGACTTTGTTGTTTGAATAACCGCGATAAGGAATTAAACAAAAATATTCAGCCACTAAATCTGGTTGAGAGCGCATTTCTTCGCCTTAAACTAATGGTGGGGTGTCGCCACTCGGTATGCCAAAAATACCGCTTCCTTTCTCGCCGCAGTACAAATTTGAAGCCTCTTTTTTTGATTACAAATCTTGTGGCGACACTGTCTAACACATTTATTCGGGAGTTGTATTTTAGCATTCTCAATGGGATTGTTCTATCGGATGACAAAAAATCTGTTAAAATCATCGTTTTTGATCGAACCCCTTCATCTCGAACCCACTGTTACTATCTACATAATGACCCGATTTATCTTTATCACTGGTGGCGTAGTCTCTTCGCTGGGCAAAGGCATTGCGTCGGCCTCGCTTGCGGCTATTTTAGAAGCGCGTCAACTCAACGTCACCCTGTTAAAACTCGATCCGTATATCAATGTCGATCCCGGTACCATGAGTCCTTTTCAACATGGAGAAGTCTTTGTCACCGATGATGGTGCGGAAACTGACCTTGATTTGGGACATTATGAGCGTTTTGTGCGCACAACCATGTGTCAACGCAATAATTTTACCACAGGACGCATTTACGCCAATGTGATCGCTAAAGAACGGCGCGGCGATTATCTTGGTGCCACGGTGCAAGTGATTCCACATATTACGGATGAAATTAAACGCTGTATCATCGAAGGCGCAGGCAATGCCGATGTGGCAATGGTAGAAATCGGGGGAACGGTCGGTGACATCGAATCACTGCCTTTTTTGGAAGCCATTCGACAAATGCGCGTCGAACTCGGACGGGAACGGGCTTTATTTATTCATTTAACTTTAGTGCCTTACGTCTCCGCAGCAGGCGAATTGAAAACCAAACCCACTCAACATTCTGTAAAAGAATTACGCTCAATTGGAATTCAACCTGACGTTTTACTATGTCGTTCGCATCGTCCTATTCCTGTGAATGAGCGTCGTAAAATTGCGTTATTCACTAATGTGGATGAACCGGCGGTGATTTCTGTGGTGGATGCGGATACGATTTATCGTATTCCTCACCATTTGCATGAGCAAAAATTAGATCAAATTGTCTGTGAAAAATTACAACTTCACACCCCTGAAGCCGATTTACAACAATGGGATCGCGTAGTTGCCGCATTGGATGTGCCAAATCGGCCAAAAGTCAATATTGCGATGGTGGGGAAATATATTAATTTAGCCGATGCGTATAAATCCCTGAGTGAAGCCCTGAATCACGCCAGTATTCATACGGGAATTCAGGTCAATATTGTTTATATTGACTCGGAAGATATTGAAACACAAGGCACATCGTTATTAGAGAATATGGACGCGATTTTGGTGCCGGGTGGATTTGGCGCACGAGGCATTGAAGGAAAAATTCGCACAGTACAATTTGCCAGAGAACAAGGCGTGCCGTATTTGGGAATTTGTTTGGGGATGCAAGTGGCAGTGATTGAATTTGCGCGTCACGTGGCTCATTTGTCTCACGCGCACAGCACTGAATTTGCTCAAGATACCCCACATCCGGTGATCGCTTTGATTACGGAATGGATAGACGAAAATGGTCAAATCGAACGCCGCGACCCGCATACGCATAAAGGGGGAACGATGCGTTTAGGTGGCCAAGATTGTCGTTTGATCGCAAATACGCGCACCCATGAGTTATACGCTAAAGAGATTATCCGTGAACGTCATCGCCATCGCTATGAATTTAATAGTGATTACTTGTCCTTATTGCAAGAAAAAGGCTTAACTTTTGCGGGATTTTCGGCAGATGGTGCGTTAGTGGAAGTGGTTGAAAATCAAGCGCATCCTTGGTTCATTGGCTGCCAATTTCACCCTGAGTTTACTTCTACGCCACGTGATGGCCATCCGTTGTTTACAGGATTTGTACAAGCCGCTAAAATTTACGCTGATCGCAACGTGAGATAAGTTTATGAATTTATGTGGATTTGAAGTAGGACTGACCCAGCCTTTTTTCCTCATTGCGGGGACTTGTGTCGTCGAATCAGAACAGTTGGCCATTGATACCGCAGGCGAATTGCAAGCGATCACGCGGGATTTAGGCATTCCATTTATTTATAAGTCTTCTTTTGACAAAGCCAATCGCTCTTCTCACCAGAGTTTTCGTGGTTTGGGTGTAGAAGAGGGGTTACGTATTTTGGCTGAAGTGAAGCGTCAAGTGGGCGTGCCGATATTAACCGATGTGCATGAGGATACGCCGCTAGAGGAAGTTGCCAGTGTGGTCGATGTTTTACAAACGCCGGCATTTTTGTGTCGCCAGACTAATTTTATTCAAAAAGTGGCTGCGCTGGGTTTGCCTGTAAACATAAAAAAAGGGCAGTTTCTCGCCCCGTGGGATATGAAACACGTCGCCGCCAAAGCCCAAGCCGTTGGCAATACGCAAATTATGGTGTGTGAACGCGGAGTGTCTTTTGGTTACAACAACTTAGTGTCTGATATGCGGTCTTTGGCGGTGATGCGTGAGACAGGTTGTCCTGTAGTATTTGATGCCACGCATTCGGTGCAATTACCGGGTGGATTGGGACAGGCTTCCGGGGGACAACGGGCATTTGTGCCTGTTTTGGCGCGGGCAGCGGTGGCAGTGGGGATTTCAGGCTTGTTTATGGAAACCCATCCCAATCCCGATCAAGCCCTCAGCGATGGTCCCAATTCGTGGCCACTGGCAGAAATGAAAAATTTGCTTTACGTATTGAAACAATTAGATCAAGTTGTAAAAACAATAGGTTTTGCGGCTGATGAAAAATAAATATCTAAGAACCGCTGCGGCAGCAACAAATTACACTGAAATTTTTTGTTTAGATTGTGAACAGGTGGTGGGTTTGGAGTGGGCGTTGCAGCACCACAACACGTATTTACCGAATACTGAGATAGATCATCTATCAGTTTGTCCGATGTGTGGTGGTGGGCGTGTGATGCGCGGTGCTATTTTGCCTCAAGATTTTGAGGCAATTGCCGCCAGTTGGGACTTGATGGCTGCGGGAGAAACAGAAATATCCGATGCGCCCTCCCGCAATGAACAAGATAATATTGTCGATTTATCTCATTGGTTTGAGGCAGGACAGACAGCCACTTGTAACAAACCTAATCCGTTATGAGAATTAAATCAACCCCATAAAATAAAGCGACCCAGTGGTCGCTTTATTATTTATGCTACATTTAAAGCTAAATTTCCCCAAATTGGAGTGTAAAAAATGAAATTCCCTTATGGCATTAGTGATTTTAAAAAAATTATTGAGCAAAATCTTTTTTACGTTGATCGCACGGATCGCATTCCGTTATTAGAAGAAGCGGGTTATCAACTGCTATTTCTCCGCCCGCGCCGTTTTGGTAAAAGTTTATTGCTGAATATGTTATCGAATTATTACGATATGGCAAATGCAGACCAATTTGAAACCTTATTTGGCCATTTAGCCATTGGTAAGAAACCGACTGAGAAACATAATCAATATTTGGTAATGACTTGGGATTTTTCCAAAGTGGATGCGCGAGGGACAATCGAGGAGATACAGGGTCGATTGTATGATCATGTAAATAACAGTATTAAGGCATCTGCTGAAAAATATCAACTTGATGTCGTTATTAATAGGGGCAATGCCGTATCGTCTTTTGATGATTTTCTCCGAGCAAGCTGCGCTAAAAATCACAAACTTTATCTTTTTATAGACGAATACGATAATTTTGCCAACGAAGTCATGGCTTCAAAAGTCCATAATAATGATCGTTATGCGGATTTAGTTTATGGCGAAGGCATTTTAAAATCATTATTTAAAAATGTAAAAGCCGCCGCAGCAGGTAATGGATTAGATCGGGTTTTTATTACAGGAGTTTCACCTGTGATTATGGCGGATATTAGCAGCGGTTATAATGTCGCTACTAATATTTATCGTTATCCGCGTTTTAATGATTTGTGTGGTTTTAATGAGGCTGAAATTAAACAAGCATTACATCAAGTGGCTAATGAATGTCAGCAGAATGGAGAATTAGTGGATATTGAGGCCGCGATGAAAACCATGCGCCAATTTTATAATGGTTATTGTTTTAATCAGCATGATTTGACCTCAGTTTATAATCCTACTTTAGCCCTTTATTTTTTGAAAAATATTCAGGAAGAATGCCGCTATCCTGATGATTTATTAGATCATAATTTAGGTATGGATCGAGACCGTATTAATTATATCGCGCAATTGCCGAATGGCCCTGCATTAATTCAGCGAATTTGTGATGACAGTCAACAGGTTATCGTGCCGAAATTGCATGATCGCTTTGGGGTCAAAGATATGCTAGAGCAAGAGCAAACTCAAAATGAATTGGCTTCTTTACTCTATTATTTGGGCGTATTGACACAGGATAAAGTGGTGGATTTAGGCGAGTTGCAATTGCGTGTGCCTAATTTAGTGATTCGCAGTTTATATGTGGAGAAATTGCGCAAATTATTATTGCCCGATGTGCAATTAGATGATTATCGTCAAGCGAAAAATAATTTTTTTAAAACAGGCGATTTACAACCCTTATGCGAGTTTATTCAAGAACGACTGAATATTTTTAGTAATCGTGATTATCGTTGGGTCAATGAATTTGCGATTAAAACGGCGTTTATGATGTTATTGTTTGATGACCGTTTATATATTGTGGATTCAGAACCTGAATTAAAACGGCAATATGCGGATTTTACTTTAATTGCACGGCCTGATATGCGTAAATATGAGATGCTAGATCATTTAATGGAATTTAAATTTGTGAAATTAAATGATGTGAATTTTAGCGGGAAAGAAGTGCAACATTTATCGGAGAAAACATTGCAAGAATTACCCCAAGTGCAAACCGCATTCACCGCCGCATTTGCGCAATTAGAAACGTATAAACCGATTTTATTTGATCGTTATAATAAAGAGATATTGCACTTGCAAACAACGGCGGTGGTGGCGATTGGGTTTGAGCGGTTATTGTGGCGGAAAGCGGAGGAGTAAATATTTTTGTTTGGGTAAATAAAAAAGCGGCTTTCATGAGCCGCTTTTTTTTCTGTTTAATTCTGTAAATTGTAATTTATAAATCACTTTCATTCCCCCTTCATTTGATACCTGTCTTTCAATATATTTTAATATATTGTTATCATAAAAAAGTTTAATAGAAAAATAATTTAAATTAAATCAATGAGTTATATTTATACACATAATTTTTTTGCGTGTTCTTACAACTTTCGTGCTATTTACGGATCGTTGCATCTGAGTTAAGCTAATTTTAATTACTTTTAGTAATATTTAACAGTTGCTTAATTTATTTTTACGCATAACAATAATAATACTACAGTATTATAGTAAGTACACAAGCAAACACATTTATGCTATCAGTCTTACTTTTACATTTTCAGAATTTTGCATGGGTGGTTACAAACGCACCTTGGTTTAACATAACGCCGACTGAGTCGGGCGAAATTTTGGTAGTGTCGCTGTTACGTATTCCTTATGCGAAGAAAAACATTTCAGAACATATCTATACCAAAATTATGTGAGATATAAAAACAAATTAAGTTTTAATATCTAGCTAGATATTAGGTATAAGATACTGTTTAATTTTATTAAACTTAAACACTTTACCTGACAAAAAGGTCTCAAACATACTAGTGACTTCTTTAAAGCTTGATAGGCGATGAAAATTCTTTCTGACCCAATTCTTACCTTGAAGCCAAATATCCTCGACTGGATTTTGCTCTGGGGCATTAGGTGCAAATCTTAATAAACGAACTTTCCATTCTGATTCTGGAAGTCCCCCATTTAATTTCTCTAAATAAGTTCTTAAACCTTCAGAACGATGATAACTTGCACCATCCCAAATAATCACATGACGGGCTTCTTTATATCTGTAAATGAGCCAGTTAATAAAGTCTATCGTATATTTTGTATCAGCTTTCTTTGCCCTATCTAAAATAAATTCTCCCGTATAAATATTCACCGCTCCATACCACGTTTGAGAAGTGCGATAATTACTCATCTTTATTGACGTTCTTTCTCCTTTTTTCGACCAAACATAACCACAAATATCTCCCCACAACTGATGGCTTTCGTCTTGCATCCAGTACATTACCTCTCCACTTTCTATCTGTTCACGCTCCTTATCTATTAAATCCTTAATCTCTTTTTTTTTAGCTTCTACTTTTACCTCATCTTTTGCCGAATTCTCTTTGTGTGTCTTCTTATAACTTAAATTCGCTTCTTCTAATAATTTAGTATAAGAAGTATTTGAAGAATAGAAAACATCATACTCCTCTTTTAAGTATCTCTTTAGTTCCTCTATTGTTATTGTCTTCTTTTCTTGTATCCAATTAATCACATCTTCTCGTTCACGCGGCTTTAAATACCCTGGCGAGCCTTTATACGCTAACTTTAATCCTTCCACCCCTGACGCTAAATAAATGGCTTTCCATTTATCCACAAATTGCACACTGACACAACACGCTAAAGCCGCTTCCGCACGCACAAAACCAAGCAAAGACATTCTTACTGCCATCGCTCGCTTCACTTCTCTCGCTTCACCTGTTGACATTAATTCTTCTAAATCTTCATATCTTTTGTTCATTATTCTCTCCTATTTGAAAAGTATTATTATACGACTCTGAAAAAATTGGTATATCATACTCAAAATGAGGTTACATACAGTGTTACAAAAATTCTTTTCTGGTTTGCAATCTCAGAATACCATTTATCCCAGCGGTCATCTGCAAGCTATTGATTTACCAGCTAATCATTCGGGAATCCGTGAAACTCGTTGTGCCGAAGATGGCTTTGATTTCTTAGGCAAGCGCATTTTACCCATCGATGTACTCCCATCTCAAGCCGCGCTGTCACGTATGCAAAAGAACACTGTCCGGCGTTATGAGCAGGGTACGTCTAAACAGCGCGTCTGGAAGTATTGGGTGCTATGGCTGGGATGGATATTTGGGACCAGTTTTGGGGTTCACGTTTCGGCGGCACCCTGCGTTGATATTGGATTCAACGCAGTAGGAGGTGCGTGCGTTTGCGACAACGCTGGTCTCGACCCGTCGTACGCGGCCAACTGGAATGTAAATGTGATCCCTCCTTACAACGGCATATTCATGAACAATAATGCCGTGAACGTAAGATACTGCGCCAACGACACGGACACCATCTGCACCACGAACCCACCAGGGTCTTTGTCTGACGGCTCCACCCTCTACTTAAAGCGTGTTTCTGATAATACCTACTACAAATGCCCTATCATATACGGCTCTAACCCTGTGTCCGAGTACTATACACCGACCACATCGACACCTCCATCTACACCCATTTCCGCTTCCATCTTAGACTTCAACCAACCCGCTGTGATTTTTAGCAAAGAAATCAAAGTGATGGAATAAGTTTTAGTCGGGCGAAATTTTGGTAGTGTCGCTGTTACGTATTCCTTATGCGAAGAAAAACATTTCAGAACATATCTATCATATTCAAAATGAGACCACATATAGTGTTACAAAAACTCTTTTCTGGTTTACAATCTCAGAAGACCATTTATCCCAGTGGTCATCTGCAAGCGATTGATTTACCAGCTAATCATTCGGAAATCCGTGAAATTCGTTGTGCCGAAGATGGCTTTGATTTCTTAGGCAAGCGCATTTTACCCATCGGTGTACTCCCGTTTCAAGCCGCGCTGTCACGTATGCAAAAGAACACTGTCCGGCTTTATGAGCAGGGTGCGTCTAAACAGCGCGTCTGGAAGTATTGGGTGCTGTGGCTGGGGTGGATATTTGGGACCGGACTCCCGATGATAACCTCCGCCGGTACTTGTGAGCAAATCGGTTCAGATATAGAACAATTTTGTCACTGCCAACTCACCGGGTCATCGAACGACTCCACTGCGGGTGGCTGGACCCTTCAACCTACTGAATCACATAACACTGGGGATTCGACTGGCCTCTTTGATATCAATGTCTCCTATTGTCGTGACGATAGCGATACCAATTGCACCGAGTCTCGACCGACACATTTAACTCACAATTCTACACTATTCCTCAAGCGGACGAGCGATGGTACTCACTACAAATGCGATGTCAAATACGGCTCTAATTTTGTGTCCGAATACTATACACCGACTATGGATACCGTCGCACCCACACTGTCACACGTAACTCCTGTAACTGCGCTTACTAGCAACAACACACCGAACTACACCTTTTCCAGCGACGAGACAGGAACAATCAGTTACAGTGGCAACTGTACTTCCACCACCACAGCAGCAGCGGTTGGCAATAATACCGTGACCTTCAACAGCCTGAGCGACGGCACACATAGCAACTGCACAATCAAAGTAACCGATGCCGCAGGTAATGTGTCTAACGAGTTGGCAGTGAGCAGTTTTACAGTAGATACTACCGCTCCCGCACTGTCACAGACTGCCCCAATCCCCAATCCCACTAACAACAACACACAGAACTACACCTTTTCCAGCGACGAGGCAGGTATAATCAGTTACAGCGGCAACTGTACTTCCACCACCACAGCAGCAACGGCTGGCAATAATACCGTGATCTTCAACAGCCTGAGTGACGGCGTACATAATAACTGTAAAATCACAGTAACTGATGACGCAGGTAATGTGTCTGACGAGTTGGCAGTGAGCAGTTTTACAGTAGATACCGTCGCACCCACGCTGTCACAAGTGACTCCTGTAACTGCACTTACTAGCAACAACACACCGAACTACATTTTTTCCAGCGACGAGACAGGAACAATCAGTTACAACGGCAACTGTAATTCAATAACCACAGCAGCAACGGCTGGCAATAATACTGTGACCTTCAACAGCCTGAGTGACGGCACACATAGCAATTGCAAAGTCAAAGTGACGGATGCCGCAGGTAATGTGTCTAACGAGTTGGCAGTGAGCAGTTTTACAGTAGATACCGTCGCACCGACAGTAACAATTGAACAAGCCAGCGCACAAAACGACCTCACCCCCGTCGCGCCCGTTTTGTTCACGGCGACGTTTAGTAAAGTAGTGAGCAACTTTGACAGTGCGGATGTGACAGTCGGCGGCACTGCACCCGGAGCCAGCGCGACAGTCACAGAAATCGCGCCGAATGATGGCACGACCTATCAAATCAGCGTATCAGGCATGACCGATGCGGGAACAGTGACAGTCAGTATTGCTGCCAATAAAGCGACCGATGCAGCAGGTAATGGCAACTCCGCCAGTACCAGTAAAGATAACGAAGTGACTTATAGCCCGCCCGCGAGCGTGAAAATCACAGGCAACCCAACGGCAACGGAAGATGGCAAAACAGGAACGTACAGCATCGCGTTAAGCCGTAGTCCAGACATGGGAAATACAGTCGTAATTAGCCTGACCCCTGACAACCAATGTACTGTGAATCCGACTAGCGTCTCGTTGTCCAATACTGATACAACAGCTATAACTGTGACTGCTGTAAATGACACCACGCCAGAAGGTGCGCATTCTTGCGTGATAAAACATCAGATCACAGCTATCAACGCATCATCAGTGACGGTTCTTGATTTCTTCATCAGCAAAGCGATGGCGGCTGACAGTAATTATTCCATTGGTATGGCAATCGCCGATATGACGGTGGCGATTACTGACAATGACTCTGGTGTAATTATCAATCCAGCCAGCGTGAATGCGGCTGAAAGCGGCGCGACAGGGGCTTATACGGTGGTTTTGAGTACCGAGCCTGCGTTGGATGTCACAATCACGCTGACTCCCAATGCGCAAGTGACTACAAGACCTGCCACTGTGACCTTTACCCATACCAACTGGAACACACCGCAAACGGTGACTGTAACCGCAGTGGATGACACCTCTGTGGAAGGCAATCACAGCGGCAGCGTGGCTCATGCCATCACCACAGGCGACGGCGACGGCGACGGCGGAAATTATCCCGACACGATGACGGTTGCCAGTGTCAATGTCAGCATTAGCGACAACGACAACCCACCATCTCCGCCTCCACCTCCGCCTACTGATAATACGTATTATAATTTAAACCTAAAAACCAATGGCAATGGTGAGGGCAAAATCACAGGAAAAACCACAGGTCAATACGCTAACGGCACTCTTATTGCGCTCAAAGCAGAACCTGCCGCCAACTCAACATTCGCTGCTTGGAATCCTGAGCATTGTGGTGATGTATTTTATCTCTCTGGAGAGACCACCTGTACAGCGACTTTTAATCTCAAAACATTTCATTTAAGTACAGATAAAGCGGGCAGTGGCAGTGGGCAAATCACCGTAACACCACAAGGGAATAGCCACATCGCCAATACCACCATCACTTTAACGGCGATTCCAGAGAGTGGTTCTATTTTATCTCATTGGACACCGTCCAATTGTGCCAATGCGTTCCAACTGATTGCTGACACAAGCTGTACGGCTTGGTTTGAAACCGTCGTTGTGCCACAGCCAGAACCACAGCCACAGCCACAGCCAGAACCACAACCCGAAAGCACACCGCCGCAATTAATCAAGCCATTACCTGATTACGTCATGACTTTAGGTAACAGTTTATCGCCGCTCATGCTGGATGAGTATTTCAGTGGTCATGATGTATTAAACTATCAAGTTGTTTCCAGTCCGCAGATTGACATGGCATCAATCCACGCCAATCAACTGCACTTTAACCATCACTTGCTACAAATTGGCACTGTGTCTTTTGTGGTTCGTGCAACTGACGGCCGACATCTTTTTACTGAGGATACTTTTTTGCTGACGGTCGGCAGTCCAGAACCTGAGCCGCAAGAGCCACAACCTGAGCCAATCCCACAACCCAAACCAGAAACACCGATGTCAACAGTCAGTGCTACAGTCGATTGTCCTGTCAGTGCAATAGAATACAATCATACTTGCAATGCTCGTGGACAATTGATTGCTATCCAATATCTCATGCCGCAAGGCGTGGTGGCAGACGGCATCATTGATCAACGGATTGAAAACCAAGGTTGGTTAATCAATATCGAAGTCACCGCCAACGGTCACATTAAAGGTGGCAAACTGTCTGGCTATGTGAACAATAATGGCGTGATTGAAGACATTGAATTTAAAGGCAATACCTTACAAGGTGGTTTGTTAGGCGGACACATTCGCAACACCAGTTCGATCCATGGCGTATTAAAAAATGTCCAATTTAAAGCAGGCAGCATAGTAGAAGGCGGGCGTATTTCTGGTCAAATCAGCGGTGATCCTGTGAATCCTGTGCGTTTAAAAGGGGTCACTATTACTAACGGCAGCCAATTAAGTCACGCCATCATTGACAGTAACACTAAACTGCCTGAGCGTATCACTTTTGGTGAAGGTGTCCGTTTTGCTAATGATTTTCCTTGTCAAGTCAATGGGTTAAGCCTAAAAAATGGCACACAGTCTACTGTTTGTTTCAAGCGATTAAACGGCTTAATACAAATCACAATTAATCCTGACCATCGTGGTCAATGGGGTGAAGTGATTTTTGCGGCAGCCGACAATGCCGAACAAGCTTACAGCCACGATGGCGAAAACTGGCAACAAATCCCTATTGATGTCGCGGAAATATTAACTGCCAAAACCGTTGATCGTTTGCCGCTCACTTTAGAAGTTCCATTACCCGATTTAAGCGAATTTATTGCGGTTTACATTGGCTATCGTTTAGAAGATGGGGAAATTGTGTATTATCAGATAAAATAAGTGTTTTTTAAGCCAATTCCATAAAGCAAAGCGGCCAAATGGCCGCTTTTGTTATTTATGCTACACTTAAACGCAATTTTCCCCAAACTGGAGCGCAAAAAATGAAATTCCCTTATGGCATTAGTGATTTTAAAAAAATTATTGAGCAAAATCTTTTTTACGTTGATCGCACAGATCGCATTCCGTTATTAGAAGAAGCGGGTTATCAACTGCTCTTTCTCCGCCCGCGCCGCTTTGGTAAAAGTTTATTGCTGAATATGTTATCGAATTATTACAATGTGGCAAATGCAGACGAATTTGAAACCTTATTTGGCCATTTAGCCATTGGTAAGAAACCGACTGAGAAACATAATCAATATTTGGTGATGACTTGGGATTTTTCCTCAGTATTGCCGATGGGGTCAACTAACGAATTAAAAGATGCTTTATATCGCTATTTAAATGTGGTGATGGAGGATTTTGCGACAATCTATCAAGCCCAATTGAAACAGCCCATCAAAATGTATGATGATGCTGCTGCAAGTTTTTGGTCGCTCATCAATGCCGTCAAAGCATCAAATCACAAACTTTATCTTTTTATAGACGAATACGATAATTTTGCCAACGAAGTCATGGCTTCAAAAGTCCATAATAATGATCGTTATGCGGATTTAGTTTATGGCGAAGGCATTTTAAAATCATTATTTAAAAATGTAAAAGCCGCCGCAGCAGGTAATGGATTAGATCGGGTTTTTATTACAGGAGTTTCACCTGTGATTATGGCGGATATTAGCAGCGGTTATAATGTCGCTACTAATATTTATCGTTATCCGCGTTTTAATGATTTGTGTGGTTTTAATGAAGCTGAAATTAAACAAGCATTACATCAAGTCGCTAATGACTGTCAGCAGAATGGAGAATTAGTGGATATTGAGGCCGCGATGAAAACCATGCGCCAATTTTATAATGGTTATTGTTTTAATCAGCATGATTTGACCTCAGTTTATAATCCTACTTTAGCTCTTTATTTTTTGAAAAATCTTCAGGAAGAATGCCGCTATCCTGATGATTTATTAGACCATAATTTAGGTATGGATCGAGACCGTATTAATTACATTGCGCAATTGCCGAATGGCCCCGCATTAATTCAGCGAATTTGTGATGACAGTCAACAGGTTATCGTACCGAAATTACATGATCGCTTTGGGGTCAAAGATATGCTAGAGCAAGAGCAAACTCAAAATGAATTGGCTTCTTTACTCTATTATTTAGGCGTATTGACACAGGATAAAGTGGTGGATTTAGGTGAGTTGCAATTGCGTGTGCCTAATTTGGTGATTCGCAGTTTATATGTGGAGAAATTACGCAAATTATTATTGCCCGATGTGCAATTAGATGATTATCGTCAAGCGAAAAATAATTTTTTTAAAACAGGTGATTTACAACCCTTATGCGAGTTTATTCAAGAACGACTGAATATTTTTAGTAATCGTGATTATCGTTGGGTCAATGAATTTGCAATTAAAACAGCGTTTATGATGTTATTGTTTGATGATCGTCTTTACATTGTCGATTCAGAACCCGAATTAAAACGGCAATATGCCGATTTTACTTTAATTGCGCGGCCTGATATGCGTAAATATGAGATGCTAGATCATTTAATGGAGTTTAAATTTGTGAAATTAAGTGATGTGAATTTAAGCGGGAAAGAAGTGCAAAATTTATCGGAGAAAGCATTGCAAGAATTACCCCAAGTGCAAGCCGCATTCACCGCCGCATTTGCGCAATTAGAAACCTATCAACCGATTTTATTTGAGCGTTATGGAGAAGAGGTATTGCACTTGCAAACGACGGCGGTGGTGGCGGTTGGATTTGAGCGGTTATTGTGGCGAAAGTGGGAGAGTGAGTGAAGTTTTTTAGATTAAAAAACCAATTTAACGCACATGATGCTCTCATCCTTAGATGAGAGCATACAAAATGGAAAAACAAGATCACTTATTTAAGATAAGCTGCAAGGCTTGCTTTTAACCGATCAGCATAATTATAAATTGCATTCACATCTGGAATTAAAACTTTTTCTTCCTCTTTGGTATTGAAAAAACCAATCACCAAACGACCCGGATTATTAAAACGCAAACGACAAATTGGTTTTCTATTATTATCATCAAAAAGAATGGCACAATAACTCAGTGCATCTCGCATGGTGATGCGTTTGGGATCGACCAATTCGCGCAAAATAGAACGGATAATAAAGAAACCTTCCCACTCTTCTGTCGTTGTCACAATTTCAGATTCAGCCTGTTTTTTAGGCGTTTCTTTTGAGATTTCTTGATCTCCTGATTGTGGTTTTGTGGCTTCATTGGACATCGCTATTTTTAAGCGAGTATTAATTTTTTCAGCAATGAGCTGTTGAAATGCACGCGCAGTCACGGCTGCAAATTGTTCGCGCACCACTGGCGTGAAACGTTTACCCGCAATGAGATCGCCAGCCACCAGTTTAATAAAATCATCTGAAGGAGCAGTCATCCATTGGGTCAATATATTTTTAATGTGGCGGGCATATTTTAACTCATTGGCGGTGGTAAGAATTTTCTCCACATCAAAAGTTGTTTTAGCAAACTTGCTCAGTTCTTCTACTTCAGAATCCCTGAAATCTAATATATTAAATTCTAAAAATGGTTTTTCATCCATTTTATTAGGCTGTTCTAAATCAGTAAAAAACTGATAAACAATGCCATTTGTTAAAACAGCAAATCTGGCTTCAGTGACATGAAAATATCGGAAAAGTTGAGCTGCATGATTAATGTTTAATTCCGCCCCACATTTTTTACACTCAAAAATAAGGATAGGTTTGCCTTCTTTTAAAATGGCATAATCCACTTTCTCTCCTTTTTTAGTTCCAATATCTGCGGCTAATTCTGGAGTTACTTCTAATGGATCAAAGACGTTATATCCCAATGCTTGAATGAACGGCATAATAAAAGCATTTTTAGTGGCTTCTTCGGTTTGGATAATGTCTTTGGTGTTTTCGATACGCAAAGCGATGGCTTGTAAGTGGTCGATCAAATCCATGTTTTCCTCCATAAAAGGCTTGGTTTTAGTCAATACGTGCGACATTGTAAGGCCAATATTCATCCCAGACAATGCCCTGTCGCATAAGTTGTCATTCTTCTTTATCAAAAAGATAAGCCACACATTGTATTCATTTTTCAAACCCAAATCAACGCCAATGTGGAGTAAAACCCCTCTCCCCGCTTTGTTGTATTCGAGACAAAGCCCTTTTCCCCAATTGCTCAAAACCTCACAAAATACCCCTAAAATCCCCCGAAACTTTAAATTAACTTATTGATTAATAAATAAAAAATTCAATGGCACGCTTGATGCACTCTGGCGAATAAAGTCTATTCTTCAGACGATAAGGAATTGTGACCATGAATGAGTATCTGCTGTTATTAGTCACTACGGTGTTGATTAATAACGTTGTTTTGACCAAATTTTTAGGTTTATGTCCCTTTATGGGCGTTTCTAATAAATTGGATACCGCGTTAAGCATGGGCTTGGCAACGACGTTTGTTTTAACATTGGCTTCTATCGCCAGTTGGTTGCTTGAACACTGGTTATTAGTTCCTTTGGGTATCGAATTTTTACGTATCTTATCTTTTATTCTCGTCATCGCGGCCGTGGTGCAATTCACCGAAATGGTCATTCATAAAACCAGCCCTGTGTTATATCAAGTGCTGGGCATCTTTTTACCTTTAATTACAACCAATTGCGCAGTGTTAGGTGTGGCTTTGCTCACCGTACAAGACCATCTGACCTTTTTACAAAGCACAGTTTACGGTTTTGGATCCGCGGTGGGATTTACCTTAGTCATGGTGATTTTTGCAGGAATACGAGAACGCTTGGCGGTGACCAATGTTCCGTTTGCCTTCAGTGGTGCGCCTATCGCATTTATTACGGCTGGCTTATTGTCTATGGCGTTTATCGGATTTAGTGGCTTGAGTTTCAAATAATTCAGGAGCGTGCATCATGTTAGCGGCGATTATTTCTTTAACTTTATTAAGTTTAACGTTGGGTTTTGGATTGGGTTATGCGGCGCGGCTGTTTAAAGTCGAAACTAGCCCTGTTGTGGCAGAAATTGCGGCATTAATGCCGGGATCAAATTGTGGTCAGTGTGGTTTTCCCGGTTGCAATCCCGCGGCTGAAGCCATTGCCAACGGTCAAGCGGCAGTGACGTGTTGTCCGCCGGGCGGGAGAATGTTGGCTGAAGACATCGCGGCCTTGTTAGGTGTTACGGTTGATTTGTCTAACGTTGAAAAAAAAGCCCCGATGTTTGCGGCGATTGATGAAAAAACCTGTATTGGTTGTGCCAAGTGTATTAAACACTGTCCTACTGATGCCATTGTCGGCGCGCCTAAACAAATTCATGCTGTGATTCGGGATGCGTGTATTGGTTGTGAGGCGTGTATTGATGCTTGTCCTACGGAATGCCTACAAATGCACCCGTTTGAAGTGACCCTGAAAACCTGGCGTTGGCATAAACCCGTTCCCAGTGCCTTAGCCGCGTAAAGTCAAAAATCTGTGCAGCCGATTTTGAATGAGGATTTTAACATGATGAAATTATTCCGTTTTCGGGGTGGCGTGCATCCTGAAGGCCGCAAAGAGGCAACGACCCATAAACCCATTCAAGTCATGCCCATGCCTAAACGTCTGTACATTCCTGTACAACAACACATTGGCGCGCCCGCCGAGCCTCAAGTGGCGATTGGGGATAGCGTGCTAAAAGGTCAGCTCTTGGCACACAGTCAAGGCGCGGTGTCTGCGCCGATTCACGCGCCGACTTCGGGTTGTATTGTGGACATTAGCGATTATCCTGCGCCACATCCTTCTGGGCTGCCGGTGCGCACGGTGGTTTTAGAATCAGATGGCTTGGATCAGTGGGTGGACAGTCCCGTTGTTCCCTTAGACCCTTATAACTTATCTACCGATGAAATCGCGGTGCGAGTCGGGGCGGCTGGGATTGTTGGCATGGGTGGCGCGACTTTTCCCGCCGCGGTCAAGTTAAAACTCGGTAAACGCAGCAAAATCGATACGTTATTGATCAACGGGGGCGAATGTGAACCGTATTTAACGTGTGATGATCGCTTAATGCAGGAAAAACCAGAAGCCATCATCGAAGGCGCACGGGTCATGATGCGCGCCATACAAGCCAATCAAACGTTTTTAGTTGTCGAAGACAATAAGCCCGCGGCCATTGCCGCATTGAAAAAAGCCTGTGAACGTGCTGCGGATATTAAAGTGGTGGTAGTGCCGTCGCGTTATCCGATGGGGTCGGAAAAACACATGATTAAAACGGTCACGGGCAAAGAAGTGCCTGCGGGCGGTTTGGGTGCGGATGTGGGCGTGTTGGTGCATAACATGGGAACGGCTTATGCGGTACAACATGCGGTCAAATTAGGACGGCCGTTAATTTCTCGCGTCGTCACCGTAGGCGGCGGCGCGGTATCACAACCGCAAAATGTAGAAGTGCCTGTAGGCGCATTACTCAGTGATGTGATTGAATTTTGCGGCGGTCTAACCGAAATGCCCGCACGAATCATCATGGGCGGTCCCATGATGGGACAAGTGATTCCTTATTTACAAGTCCCTGTAGTCAAAGGCACAAGCGGCATTATCGCTTTAACAGCCGATGAAATTAATCAACAAACCACCATGCCATGTATTCGTTGTGGGCGTTGTGTGGAGGCGTGTCCCTGTGGTCTGTTGCCGTTGCAAATGGCCGCCCAAGCGCGTGCAGGAAATTTGGATAATGTCGTCGATTTGGGTTTATTGGATTGTGTGGCGTGTGGGTGTTGTTCTTACGTGTGTCCTTCGCATATTCCATTGGTACAATATTTTAATTATGCCAAAGGCGAATTAACTGCACGTCAGCAAGCCAAACATAAGAGTCAAGAAAATAAACGCTTAGTTGAACAAAAAAATGAACGCTTAGAACGAGCGCGTTTGGCGCGTGAAGAAGCCGCCGCCCGCCGTAAAGCCGAAGCCGAAGCCAAAAAACGAGCGGCTGAGTTAGAAAAAGCCCGTAAACAAGCAGAAAAAGCGGCAGAATCAGCATGAATACAATAGTTAATCCTTTGGTCAGTGGCCCTCATACTCACGCGGCGATTTCCGTCCCTATGGTGATGCGGCAGGTGATTTATGCCATTTTGCCGGCGTTGATTTTTGGCGTGGTGATTTTTGGTTGGCCGTCGTTGTGGTTGATTTTGATTTCTGTCGCCACTGCTTTGGCCACAGAAGCCCTTGCTTTATATCTGTTTAATAAGCCGATTAAACCCTTTTTAAATGATGGTTCTGTGGTGTTGACGGGCTTATTGATCGCCATGACTTTGCCGCCGTGGGCCCCGTGGTGGATTGCGGTTATTGGGGTTAGTTTTGCGGTGTTGATTGGCAAGCATTTGTTTGGTGGATTGGGACAAAATGTGTTTAATCCGGCGATGTTGGCGCGAGTCATGTTGTTGGTTGCGTTTCCACTCGAACTCACGACGTGGATTAATCCCACGCCCTTATTTACAGAAGGCGCGCCCAGTTTACTGGAAAGTTTAGCGATTACTTTTGGCGGTGTGATTCCCGCCGATGCTTATACAGGTGCAACGCCCTTAGGTCATCTGAAAACCGAATTGACTTTAAATCATACCGTTAGCGAAGTCTTATCCACTTACAGTTATTGGGATTCGCTGTTGGGTTGGACGGGAGGCAGTTTGGGAGAAATGTCGGCCATTTTGCTGTTATTAGGCGGTATTTATCTGCTAATTCGGCGAATTATTACTTGGCACATTCCTGTTTCTATTCTTGCCACTTCTTTCTTATTGGCGACGATTTTTAATTTGATTTCGCCGGATCGTTATGCCGATGGTTTATTTCACATGTTGAATGGGGGCGCAATTTTGGTGGCATTTTTTATTGCCACAGACCCGGTCACTGCGCCTTCTACGCCTCGCGGACAAATTTTATTTGGCGTGGGAATTGGGATTATTGAATATGTGGTACGGACGTGGGGGTCTTTCCCTGAAGGCGTGGGTTTTGCTGTATTATTAATGAATGCCATTACGCCATTGATCGATCATTATGTGCGGCCGCGTATCTACGGGCGGACGCGCACGGGTAAACCTTTAGAAGTCAATCGTCAGGGGTAATCGTCACAATGAATACACAAAAAGTCCCCAGTTATCGCAATCGAATTGGTTATCACGGTGGATTACTTGGCGGTGTGGGGTTAATTGCCAGCATGGCGATTGTCATCGCCGACATTGAGACCCGCGATGCCATCACCTTAGCCAAAGCCAATGATCAAAAAGCTTCATTAGCTCAAGTCATTCCCGCGGCTTTACACCATAATGATTTATTAAAAGATACCTTCTCCATTCCACAAGACAATGCGCCACCGAAAACGGTTTTTTTAGCGCGAGATGAAAATGGAATAGTTTCTGCGGCGGCTTATGAAATGTCGGGATATGGTTATTCGGGCAAAATCAGTGTGATTATGGGTGTAGATCGTTCGGGTCAGATTTTGGGCGTGCGCACTTTGTCTCACAGTGAAACGCCGGGCTTGGGCGATAAAATTGAAGTGGCGAAAGATGATTGGGTGTTGTCGTTCGACGGTAAATCGTTGTCCGATCCAACTCCTGAATTATGGGGCGTGAAAAAAGATCACGGGGTTTTTGATCAATTTACCGGTGCGACGATTACGCCACGGGCTTACGTGCGCATTGTCAAAGAAGGTTTAGATTTTTTTGCCCAGCATCAAACGGAAATTATTGGGCGCACCCCGCCTGATTTAAGTAACCAGACAGAATCAAGTACGCCACCGCCGCCCAGTGCGCCTGTGAATCGTGGCCGCGGCAATGTCAGCAGTAGTTCTACTCCTGCGCCCAGTGAGCCAAGTAAAACGAGTGAATCCGTCGTTCCCACAGAAACAGAAGCGGCGACACCTCAAGAGTAAGACGATATGTTAGATACTTCAAAAGGAAACGGTTATGGCAGAAGTCAGTTATAAAACCATCGCTCGTGATGGCTTGTGGAGTAATAATCCCATTTTGGCGCAGCAATTGGCTTTGTGTCCGTTGTTGGCTGTGACCACCAGTGCAACCAACGGCTTAGGCATGGGGTTGGCGACGTTGGTGGTGATTATGATGACATCACTGGTGATTTCGCTGTTTCGAGACATTATCACGCCAGAAGTACGAATTCCTGCTTTTATTCTGTTGATTGCTTCGGTGGTGACGGTGGTTGATTTGGTGATTAATGCGTTTTTGCATGATTTGTATAAAGTTTTGGGTTTATTTATTCCCCTGATTGTGACCAATTGTGTGATTTTGGGTCGTGCAGAGGCTTTTGCGTCTCGCCATAAAATTATGCCATCTTTGGCGGATGGTTTTATGATGGGGTTAGGTTTTACATTAGTACTGGTTTTATTGGGCGCAATTCGGGAAATTATTGGCAGTGGAACTTTATTTGCGAATGCGTCGTTATTATTAGGACAAACTTTTGCATTTTTAGAATTGGTCATTATCCCTGATTATCGCGGTTATTTAATTATGATTTTACCGCCAGGGGGATTTTTGGTCATGGGCTTTTTAATGGCGGGCAAAAGAATTATTGATGCCCGTGCTGAAGAACGGCAGAAATTAGCCGTCACATTAACTGTTGCTGATTCTGCTGCGAAATAAGGAGTTATTCTCGTGAATATCGGAGTTACTTACGCCACCGCAGAACAACAATTATGGCTGCGTTTAGAAGTACCAGAAGGCAGTACGGTATTGGAAGCCATTGAACGTTCAGGTATTTTAACCCGTTTTCCCAGTATCGATTTAAAAAAACAAAAGGTCGGTATTTTCGGACGAATTGTCAAATTAGATACGGTATTAGAAGACAGTGATCGGGTAGAAATTTATCGCACCATTATTGCTGATCCTAAAACCGTAAAACGTCGGGATATGGTCGATGATGACGATGATGACGATGACGACGACGACGATGATTAATGGCTATTCAGTTACCCTTTTCTTTTTTTAGCAAAAAATGCCAAGTCGGCAAAACAGGAACATAATCACTTATGACGGATACCACATTTACTGCGCTCATTGACGGGCTAAAAGCAGGACAAATTGTACCTTATTTAGGAGCTTACGCGCTGGATGGGGCAGTCAATACTCAAACCGGTGAGCCAATTCCTGCTGACAGTGATAGCTTGATTTTAGCCATGAATAATGGCCAACCGATGTCGCCTAAATTAATGTATGAATTTCCTCGTGCGGCAATGAATCAGGAATTAAAACGCGGTCGTTCTTTTCTCAGTAAATTCTTAACGCAATTATACGGTGAAACGGAATGGACAACGCCTGTTCTTTACGATTGGTTAGCGGGTTTAAATTTACCTTATCTTATCGATATTAATCGAGATACTTTACTACAACAGAATTATGCCCAGCGGGATCATATGTTAATTGTGGGAATTTCGCGCACGGGTGGAACGGATTACCGTTTTCGTTTGTTTGTATATCGTGTGGGCGCGGGTTATGAAGAAGTGACGCTGGAAAACGCGCCTGCGGGTTTACCGATTTTGTTTAAACCGATGGGAACGCCAAAACCTGATCCCACTTATATTGCTTCTGATGCGGATTATGTGGATTATATTACGGAATTAATGGGCGGTTTCGCCATTCCCGATTTTCTCAAAACTTATCGCAAAGAAAAACAATATTTGTTGTTAGGAATGCGTTTGACACGGGATACAGAGCGGATGGTATTAAGCGATATTATTTATGCCGCCGCTCAACCAATCACCGGTTGGGCGTTAATTCCCGACGCGACAGAGAAAGAAGTCCGTTTTTGTAAACGCATCGGCATTGAAGTCATCGACGCAGGCGTGCCTGAGTTGTTGAGCGCGGCGGGCGTGGAGAGTGCTTTAGAAACGGTTTGATATTATTGGAATTATTGTCGGTTTAATCAACACAACAAGACAAGTGACACTTTTTTGTGGGACTTATTTTGTTGTGTTTCTTCAAGCTTGTTATTAAGTGGCGAGACTGTATCAGTCGCGGTCAAGCTACCTTGTCAACTTTGTTAGCTCCCATGATAACGTTAAACATTAATGAGAAAGTTTAAGCGTAGCAACCCCTGCGACAATTAACCCCACTCCCAGATAACGCCCCAAACTGCCGGGATCGCCGTAGAAAAGAACTCCCACAAAAAAAGTTCCCGCCGCACCAATCCCTGTCCATATTGCGTAAGAGGTTCCGATGGGAATTTCTTTTTGCGCCAGCCACAGAAAAAAACCACTAAGCCCCACAAAAATAACCGCAATCACAATGCCGATAATTCTTGTTTCCGTCTCCTGCGCCATCTTCAATCCCACCGGCCAGCCAATTTCAAATACCCCCGCCAACAGTAAATAGATCCAAGCCATAATACATTTATCCTACCGTAAATGGTGACATTTTTTGGATTGTTTACTGACGTTCTCGATCTTCGGATGCGGTTTTGCAATCAATGCACAAGGTAGCCGTCGGCCGCGCTTCTAAGCGTCGCAAACCAATCTCCACCCCACAATTGGCACAATAACCGTAATCTCCCCTCTCAATTAAATGCAGAGATTCATCAATTTTACGGATAAGTTTACGTTCTCGATCACGGGCGCGTAATGACAAGGTCAATTCTTCCTCTTGCGAGGCGCGATCATTAGGGTCTGGAAAATGGACATTTTCTTGCTGCATCGAAGCAACAGTGCGATCCACTTCACACATGAGACGGTGTTTCCAACGCAATAAATATTGACGAAAATGATTGCGCTGTGCGTCTGACATGTAATCCTCATCAGCTTGTATTTGATAAGGGATGAAATCAGGATCAAGGGTAGAGTCTGACATGCGTTACAGTTTTCCCAACAAAAAGGCGAAAATAGGCCACGTTATCGATGATAAGAGCTGATTTTGGTGGCTTTATCGACAAGCATCAACCATCAATTACAATCAATTAAGGTGAATTTATGGTTTTTTTAAAGCAATTATTTGGGGTAATAAGGTAAAATCTTTGCGATCATATCATTACTCCCCTTGCATTTCTAGCTTTAAGCTGTAAAAATAGTTGGAGGGAATAAACCGTTTATCAGTCATAACTTATTGTAAAAAATAGAACTATTCGTAATAAAAAACAAAACCAATCATGTCAAATTACCCGCATTTGTTTAATCAATCATTGTCACGCCATCCAACCTAGCTATTTTGAGAATTCTTACCCTTGCCGAATGCTACTCCCGACAAACGTTTATTTTACAATAAAACCCTGATGTATTTAAAACTTCAATCGGATTCACCATGCAACGTATTTTAATTTTGCTTAGTATTGGTTTGTTGTTGTTATCAAGTGAGGCGATGGCGCAGAAAGTCACGCTTAATTTTAAGGGGATGGACATTAACCTCTTGATTGATACCGTCTCAGAGGTGACGAATAAAACCTTTATCGTGGATCCCAGAGTTAAAGCCACTGTCACCGTAGTGTCTTCCAATCCAATGGACAGTGAGGAAGTTTATGAGGTTTTTTTATCCATATTGAGCGTACACGGTTTTAGTGCGATTGATACGGGAACGGCGATTAAAATTATTCCTGACAGTCTCGCCAAATCCGAAAATACACCCGTTCTCAACGGTCATCCGGTGCGCGGTGCCGAATTAGTGACCCAAATTATCAAAGTCAACCACGTTTCTGCGGCGCAACTTATTCCATTACTGCGGCCGCTTGTTCCCCAACAAGGTCATTTGGTGGCCTATCCTCCTAATAATACTTTGATTATTTCTGACATTGCTGACAATGTCAATCGCATCATGAGAATCGTGCAACGCATTGATCAAGCAGAAGATCGAGATATAGATGTGATGGTTTTAGACCATGCGGCGGCGACCGAAGTGGTGCGTATTTTGACCACGTTGGAACAACAAAGCAGTGCCGCAGCCGCTGCCAGTAGCGGCGGAACACCACCATCTCAAGCCACATTGATCGCAGATGAACGCACTAACAGTATTCTCATTAGCGGTGATCGCAACGCCCGCTTGCGCATGAAAACCTTGATTTCCCATTTAGATACGCCCTTAAAAAGTGTAGGCAATACTAAGGTGGTGTTTTTACGCTACGCGCAAGCGGCTAAATTGGTTGATATTTTAAAAGGAACAACCGACAGTTTACTGTCCCAACAAACCGACGGCACCAATTCCCCAGATAACACCACCACCCAAATTCAAGCCGATGAAACCACTAACAGCTTGATCATTACCGCTGCGCCCGATATTTTAAAAAATTTGGAATCCGTGATTCGGCAATTAGATGTGCGACGCGCTCAAGTGTTGGTTGAAGCCATTATTGCTGATATTACAACAGACATGAGCCGAGAATTGGGGATTCAATGGATTTTAGACGGTTCATCCAATAACACAATTCCCATTGGCGCGACTAATTTTTCTAATGCAGGCAACAGTATTATTGATTTAGCGGGCGCGGCTTATCAAATTAATCGCGGCAGTGGCGGCAGTATACCGACTTTATCGCCGGGGGCTTTCTTGGGTTTGGGACGCTTTACGGGGAATACGGTTAATTTTGGTGTATTATTACGAGCGTTGGCTTCAGACACCAATGCCAATATTTTATCCACCCCCTCCTTATTAACATTAGATAATCAAGAAGCAGAAATTAAAGTCGGACAAAATGTCCCTTTTATCACCGGACAATACACCAGCACCGGTGCCGCCACCGGAACCACAAACCCCTTCCAAACCATTCAACGCGAAGATGTCGGCATTAAGTTAAAAGTGACCCCACAAATTAACGAAGGCAATGCCGTTAAATTAGACATTGAACAAGAAGTATCCAGCTTAACCCGCAGTGCCATCGCCACCGCCGACGTGGTCATTAATAAACGCACCATCAAAACTTCGGTGATTATTGAAGATGGCAATATGATTGTGTTAGGTGGTTTAATAGACGAAGATTTGCAACAAAATTCGCAAAAAGTACCGGGGTTAGGAGATTTACCTGTGGTGGGTCATTTATTTCGTTCTGAAAGTACGAAAAAAGTGAAACGAAATTTAATGGTTTTTTTGCGTCCCGTGATTTTGCGCGATGCCGCGACAGAAATGGCGGTCAGTTCAGAAAAATACAATTATATGCGCGCCAAACAATTGGATCAACGCGAACAAGGGGCTGCCTTGTTGCCTGCATCCGAAGTGCCGGTGATGTCAGAATTGAGTGATTTTCTGCGGGTTTTGCCCGGCCATGCTCCCATTCGTCCGGCGGCGATGAATGAACCCATGCCTGTTTTTGAAGCAGTGGATTAACCGCCATTGAAAATATAAAGGCTAATCTCTTGAAATAATTAACTTTTTCTCCATATTAGTGCAGATGAAACTTAAAAGTACAAAAAGGAGTCCATGAAATGGCAGAATCCCCTTATATCGTCACGGTAGACAGCACTAATTTTGTGACTGCGGTCATAGAATCTTCTCAAAAAGTGCCTGTTTTAGTCGATTTTTGGGCAGATTGGTGTAGTCCTTGTAAAATGTTAATGCCGATTTTAGAAAAATTGGTTGCCGAATACCAAGGACAATTTATTTTAGCGAAAATCAATATCGATCAACAACCCGCTTTAGCCAATCAATTTGCAGTGCGCAGTGTGCCAACAATAAAATTGTTTCGACACGGTAAAGTGGTGGATGAAATGCTGGGCGTGCAAGGGGAAGCGGCGTTGCGCACGATGATTGACACACACCGCGACCGTCCCGCGGATGATTTACGTCGTCAAGCCGCACAGGCTTATCACAGCGGACAATTGACCGCCGCAGTAGAACTTTTACAAGCCGCGTGCGAATTAGATAAAACTTATTACCCCAGTTATTTGGATTTAGCCCAAGTTTTCTTAGCGATGGGACAAATAGAAACCGCAGAGGCCATCATAAAAGAATTACCTGCGACCATTCAGGCTGAAGTGGCCACGCAAAAATTGCAAGTGCGTTTAAATTTTACCAAAGTGGCACAACAGGCCCCAACCATCGAACAGTTACAAGCCACATTAGCCAACGATCCCAATCAACATGAAGCACGTTATCAATTAAGTGCATTATTGGTGCTTAAACAGGATTATGAAGGCGCATTAACGCAGTTATTAGAATTAATGCGGCGCGGGCGCAAATTCGGAGATGATGCGGGGCGGAGAGGTTTGGTCGATGTATTTTTATTGTTGAATAATGAGGGGAGTTTGGTCAGTCGTTATCGGGCAAAAATGACTTCGCTGTTGTACTAAAAAAAGAACGCCCGCGCAAATTTAAAGCGGGCGTTTTAAATGATTTACTAATCCACACAGAAAAAGGTTAATAACGCACTTTAGGCGACGATGTACTCGTCACCAAGCGAGCGGTGCGCGCATCAACGATGCGACGCGGAGTAGAAACACTGGAGGTTACAGCGGTGGCGGAACTTGGAGTGGTGGATTTGGCTTTTAATGCCAATGGTTCAAATTCAGTGAGAGCTTCTTTATAGACATTGCGTTTGAAAAAGACAACCTCCTTCAACGGATGCCAATAATCCACCCAAACCCAGCGTTCAAATTCTGGCTTATCACTTTTATCAAGACAAATCCGATCTTCAGCACAAGTCAGTTTCAGCAAAAACCATTTTTGTTTCTGCCCAATACACAAAGGACGCTGATGGTGACGAATCAAATGGCTAGGCAACGCATAACGCAACCACTGCCGAGTTGTTCCTACGATTTCAACGTGCTGCGCGCCCAAGCCGATTTCCTCATAAAGTTCGCGCAACATGGCTTGTTTTGCGTCTTCATGGGCTTTCATGCCGCCTTGGGGAAACTGCCAGGCTTCTTGTCCCACTCTTTTTGCCCACAACACCCGCCCATCTTGACGCATCAAGATGATTCCTACATTTAAGCGGTAGCCGTCACTGTCAATCATGGCAATAAACTTACGTGGTCAGGTGAGCAAAGTTAGGGCAAACAAAAAATCGCAAGTTATCGATTATTTTTAACCCCTTTGTCACAAGTCTATAAAACGCTTCACCAAAACGCAAGCCAGATCAGTCAGTTTTCAGCGATTCTCCATCACTTTCAGTTAAACGCCATAGCACTTGTCTTGACCGTTTATCAAGCAAAACTGGGCTTACATATAAAAATTTTATCCTAAAAATACCCTCTTTTTGGGACATTTACAACAAAAAATCTATTATTACAACGAGTTATCGAATTTTAGAGTGTTAAAATATTAGCTGATACTAATATTGACATCTGCCAAATAGAGGTGTATATTAGAAAACACTGATGGACGTTACAGCAGAACCAACACAACGAATTTAAAGATGTATCCCTTTAAACCCGGTTGGTCGCAATAGCGCGATTGACCAAAATTATCTCATCAACCATTGGAGAATCAGACAATGAAAATGACAGCTAAAGCATTAGCCATTTCCACAATTTTAGGCGCAGCCGCCTTAGCCGCAACTCCCGCACAAGCATGGTGGGGTTGGGGTCCAGGTTCAGGTTGGGGCGGTCCTTGGGGCGGCGGTCCTGGTTCTTCTGCTTATGACATTGGACCCTTTGATGGTTCAGGTTGGGGCGATTTCAACATGAGCATGGGCGGTGGCGGCCGTGGTTACGGTTCAGGTCGTAACCACTACCAAGGTTATGGCTACCCCGTTTATGGCTACGGCTACCCCGTTTATGGCTACGGCTACCCCGGTTATGGCTACGGCTATCCTGCTCCTGCTTATGGCTATCCTGGTTATGGTGCAGTACCTCCAGTACCTCCACCTCCAGCTTACGGTGTTGCGCCTGAATACAGCGCACCCGCTGCTCCTGAAAAAGCCAAGTAATCTCAAGCATCACTGTTAAGTAGTGCGACACGGCTAACGTATCTCTGTTCATGGATACGTTGCCTTGTCTTAAAAAGGGACGGATGTCCCTTTTTGTATTTTTATTCTTCAGCAGAAGTCATAATCAATTCCGTTTCCGAAGCCTTATCATGCCACGTATGGCGATTGTCATCCCATAACGAGTGCAAAAATCCCAAACCCAACACAAAAAAAGAAAAAACAGCCACCATAAAACGCACCAACATACGCCACCACGTCAAGGGTTTATCATTGGTTGCGCGTAAACGGATGCGCCAAGTTTTCATACCTAAGGTTTGCCCGCCATATTGCCACTGCCACGCAAAGTAAACATAAATCACCACACCTAAATACAAACTGTAAAATGAACTACTGCTGTCGCCCTGTGTAATAGGATACGCCACCAATCCTGCAAAATACAATACAGCAAAAACCAAAATACTATCATACAAGATTGCCGCCATTCGTCGCCACAAACGCACAGTTACCGTTTTTGTTACATTGGAATCCACAATTGCGTTTTCTTTACCCACCATACACCACACTTTTAAAAAGCCATGTTTTAAGAATTAAGCACCTAACGACGTGATGGCTTGTGCTAACGCTAAAATTCGTTGTGCTTCAATGACATGTAAATATTCCACTAAACGGCCATTGACCACCACGACACCTTTACCTTCATTTTTCGCCTGTTCCCAAGCGGTAATCACGGCGTGTGCTTGTTCTACTTCTTGTGCGCTGGGCGCAAACGCTTGGTTAGCGGCTTCAATTTGTTTGGGATGAATCAAGGTTTTACCGTCAAAACCCATGTCACGCCCTTGTTGGCACGCGGCATTGTAGCCTATTTCGTCGTTCAAATCCAAATACACCCCGTCAATAATATCCAAACCATAAGCCCGCGCCGCAATCACACATAAACTCAAGGGAACAAGTAAACCCACCCGATCTGGCGTGTGTCTGACCCGTAAATCTTTGGCTAAATCCGACGTTCCCATCACAATCACGCTTAAACGAGGTTGATTCTGCACAATTTGCGCAATATTTAACATGCCTTTAGGCGTTTCTGCCATGATCCACAGCGGCAAATGATGATCGGGATTGACCGCGTCGAGAATAGACAAGGCATCGTGTAATTGTTGCGGGTGTTCGATTTTTGGAAGTAGCACGCCATCAATGGGCAGCGGTGCAACGGCTTCTAAATCGGCTTTGCCCCATTCTGTATTCAATCCATTCACCCGCACAATCACTTCTCGTGGCGCGTAACCGCCTGCATTAACCGCTTGTGCCACTTGTTGTCTGGCCATGAGTTTTGCGTCAGGTGCAACGGCATCTTCCAAGTCTAGAATTAAGGCATCGGCCGCTAAACTTCGCGCTTTGTCTAAAGCTTTGGCATTGGCACCGGGCATGTAAAGCACCGAACGACGCGGCCGTAAAGATTTTTCCATCATGAAATATTAATCCTCAACCATTTAAAATAAATCGGGATAACATTTTTTTAAGTCTGTTATCCCGTCCATTTTAGAGCAAAATAAAAGGAAATATTAAAGCCCAATCACTTTGGCTTTCTCAATTAAATTCTCAGCCATTTTAATACTGGCCACATCAATTAAACGGCCATCTAAACTCACTGCACCTTTACCTTCTTTTTTCGCCTGTTCCATAGCGGCTAAGATACGGCGTGCTTTTTCCACTTCAGCCGCCGAAGGACTAAACACTTCATTAGCGAGATCAATTTGTGAAGGATGAATCGCCCATTTGCCCTCATAACCTAAAATCGCTGCCCGTTTTGCCGCCGCTTTATAGGCATCGGGATCGCTAAAATCACCAAAAGGGCCATCAATCGGACGCAAACCATAAGCCCGACACGCCACCAACATACGCGCTTGAGCAAAATGCCACATGTCATTCCAGTGAAAATCACGCGGATTATCGCCCTCTTTATCGGTCAACACGCCATATTCGGGGTGTGCGCCACCGATGACTGTTGTGCGGGCGCGAGTGGACGCGGCATAATCGGCTACGCCAAAACTCATGGCTTCTAAACGACGACTGGCTTGTGCAATCGCCTCAACATTCGCCATGCCCAATGCAGTTTCAATTAGAATTTCAAAACCGATTTTCTTTTCTCGTTTTTTAGCGATTTCAATTTGCGTCACCAACATATCTACCGCATATAAATCCGCTGGCACACCGACTTTAGGAATCAATAGCATATCCAAACGCGGACAATTCTCTACCACATCAATCATATCTTTGTACATGTAATGGGTGTCTAATCCATTAATGCGCACCAACATGGTTTTATTGCCCCAATCGATCTCATTTAAAGCCGCCACTACGTTTTTACGGGCGGTTTCTTTCTCATCAGGCGCAATGGAATCTTCTAAATCAAGAAAAATGCAATCCACATTGGATTTAGCCGCTTTCTCAAAAAAACTGGGATTAGACCCCGGCACTGCCAATTCAGAGCGTTGTAAACGAGGTTTAGCTTGTTCAATAATTGTCGCACTCATCGTGTTATTTTCCCTTACGGTTGGATAAATTAAAAATTATCGTTATTATCACTACAATAAAATGGAATAAATCAGGTTAAGTCCCTCGTTGATCTTCCCATAAATCAATATGCAAACGCGGCGAATAACGAAAACCATATTGTTTGCATAATTCGGCTAACCACTGTTGTTTATCGGCAATGGTTTTTATTTGCCGACCTTGTGGCATTAAAATCACTTGTTCTGGTTTAATGGATAAATGGGTTAATAATTGTTTAATTTCAAGTATATCCTCAGCCGTATCCAGCACAAATTTTAACTGACAATCATAATGGGTTAAAAACTGTTGAATCACAGCTAATTGCAAACGAGATTGTTCATGGCGCGTTGCCCATATTGGATCGCCTAATGGTGTGGAATGGGCTAATTTGGGACTCATGGAAATTAAATGGGCTTTTACAGGAGCAAATAAAGTGGCATTGGTTTCAATGGTAACATGATGTCCGCGTGCCATTAGTTCGTCGCATAAAATCGCTAAGGGTTCTTTTTGTAAAAACGGCTCGCCACCCGTAATGACCACGTGATGTACACCATAATCTGTGATGGTTTTTACGGCATCCATGACCGTTATTATCTGCGATTCTGGCTGCCAACTGGTATAAGGCGTATCGCACCAATGACAACGTAAATTGCAAAAGCTACTGCGAAAGAAAACCGACGGCATTCCAATTAAAGCCCCTTCGCCTTGCAAACTGTAAAAGATTTCGCTGTATTTAATGATGTTCTGGTTCATAACTCGCTGAACCTGTGCAAGTTTCTCTCACTGTCACTCGTTTCACCCGCACTTCTGGGCGCGTAATGAAATCATTAATTTTCCAATATAAAAACGCGGCCATCACTTCGGCAGAAGGTTCAGCATCAAAAATAAAAATTTTCATACCATTGGCTTGTAAAGTGGGCAATAATGGATCGTGGCGATTGGCTAAATAAGCATGATCCCAATGTTCATTAATCCACTGTTTTAATGGCGTTTTAATATCATTAAAATCCATGACAAAACCATTCTCATTTAACACCGAAGCGGTTAATTCAACCGTGACTTCTCCACTGTGACCATGCACATGGCGACATTTCCCCTGATGGTACATTAATCGATGGGCATATTCATAAGTCACTTTAGTGATAATACTGTACATGATTTTTCCTATTTTTTACATTAAAAAAATGCAATGGTTTTGATTAAATTTTCACATTAAAAAACGGCAAAAGATGACGCATGACTTGATCAGGACAATCTTCCACTGCATGATGTCCACATTCAGATAAAATTTGCAATTGAGCCTGCGGCAAATCTTGCTGCAAACGGTAAGCATCATGCACGGGAAACCAACGATCTCGTTCTCCCCATAAGATTAAAACAGGGCAGCGAATTAAACTTAATTCTTGCTGTAATTGTGAGATTAAATTAGGCTGTTTTTTTTGGTATTTAGCCAATTCTAAGGCTGCCAAACGAGTATCTTCAATTAACGGCAATAAACTGTTTTTTTGAGTAAAATAGGGGAATAACAAAGTACGCACCGCATCAATGGATACTTTCTCACTGTGACAATAAACTTCTTTTTGTTGCTGATGAGTTAAATAAACCAATAAAGGCGCAAATAAACGAATCATTCTAAAATAATCCGCTAAACGCACCACAGGACGAGGAATTTTTACAAATAAACGCATCGCCCAATTGGGCATCATCTGCGGGTAAACAGGAGGAGAAATGACAACTAATTTCTTGATTAAATGGGGATATTCCGCCGCCAAATGCAAAGCCACCCACGCGCCCAGCGATTCTGCTAAAATAAAAATAGGCTGATTTTCTCTTATTTTTTCAATAAAACGCAAAGTTTCGACAATTTGGTGTCCAATGACTTCAGGTGTTCGTGAGCGTTGCGAATAGCCGTAGCCTTTGGCATCAAAACAAACCACGCGAAAATACCGCGCCAACGGCATAATGAGTGCCTGCCATGATACACTCCAACTGCCCCAACCATGCAAAAGCAGCAACGTTGCCCCTGTACCGCGCTCGCCCCATGCCAGTTCGACGGGGTGTCCATTGGCATCTATAATCGTAGTAACTTGTTTTCCTTGTGGAAAATGGACAGACCACCAATCTGACATTCTCACTGACGCTCCTATTGGCATGATGATGCCCATTAATTATATAATTTAAAATCATTAACCCGTTTTATCAATCGCGTTAAATACAACACACAAAATTCGTCCGTTTTGAGCCAATAAAAAGCAAGGTACAATTTTTGCGACCCCTGTTTTTTTAAACTAATTTTCATCGATTTAAAGAAGAAACGAGACAATAACCAAATGAATAAAACTATGACCATTAAAACGATGTTATTTAGCATGTTAATTACCGTAGCGATTACATTAACTTTAGTCATTACCATTGCATTGCATCGTCATTTAAAATTACAACACTATGTTTCTCAGGCGAGTTTTGAGCATCAAGTGTCTACTAATTTCCAATTTATTAATAAAGAATTAGAGCAGGCTGAACAGGCTTTATCTCGTTTAAAAAATTATGCTAATTTATTTCTGAGTCAACAATTTGAATTAGAAAATACTTTAACTTTTTTGACACAAGCGATGGGAGAAAATTTAAAGCTCAACCATTATCAATATGGTGCTTCGCTGATTTTAACCACAGAAACGGCGCAAAAATATTTTAATCAAAATTATTATCGTCTGTTTGTTTATCGTGACGAAACACAAAATCATGCCTCACAAAATGTCCATATTGAAGCCCAAACTGAAAATAAAGCCTATCAAACGTGGATTGAGCAATGGTCGCCTTCAGTGAATCAACAAGTGATCACTCCCATTTATCAAGATGAAAAAACAGGCTTATGGTTATTTACGCTAATTGTTGAATTAGATCATAATCCTTATTTTAATGGTTTTGTTGCCGTTGATATATTACTAGAGCGTTTAGTGACTCAAATTGAATCGGTTAAATTTGGTCGAAGTGGGGGATTGTTTTTGGCAAATTATGACACAGGATTATTGCTTTCTCACCAAAATAAAGCCTTGATCGATCATGAACAAACCTCCAGTGTACATCATGGTATGTTGGGACAACAAAATGCCGACCGTTACTCACTTTACCAACTGCCCACCGCAGAAGCATGGCGAAAAATTCTTATTCAACCTACTGAATTTATTGATATTCGTGGTTTAGATCAGCGGTTGTATAAAGTGTCATCACGTCCCTTGCAACAAGTTCCCTGGACAATTGTGGCTTATCAAGGGCATTATGAATTGCAAAAAGAATTGCATGTCAGTTTATTTATTTTTGTGTTTTTGGGCATTGCAGGATTTATGGCTTTAGCGATAATGGGATTGTTTTTTACCCATTTAATGACAGAACCTTTGCGTCGTTTAGTCAGCATTATGAAAAAAGTAAAAGAACAAGATACAGTTGGTTTAAGTGCGCCCATTGCAGGTCCTATGGAAATCCGTGAATTGGGAGAAATTTTTAACCAAATGTTACGTTCAATTAACGAGGCGGTGGCCGAAAAAGATCGCTATGCCAAGCGGCTGCAACAATACAGTCATGATTTAGAGCGTCAAGTAGAATGTCGCACTGCTGAGTTGGCCGAAGCGATGGAGCAAGCTCGCTCTGCCAGCCGCTCTAAGAGCCAATTTCTTGCCAATATGAGCCACGAATTGCGCACGCCTATGAATGCCATCATTGGCTATTCTGAGATTTTACAAGAAGAATTGGCCGAACGGCAACAACAAACCACTTTATCTGATGTACAAAAAATTTTGAGTGCCAGTCGTCACTTATTGGGTTTAATTAATGATATTCTGGACATTTCTAAAATTGAAGCAGGAAAAATGGAAGTTTATTTAGAACATTTCAATCTTAATTTATTAGTGACAGAAGTGGTTAATACGGTAAAGCCATTAGTGGAAAAACAGCATAATCAATTAAAAGTTTTTTTTGATCCCAGCTTATCTTCTATGTACTCAGATTCAACCAAATTAAGACAAAATTTATTAAATCTGCTCAGTAATGCCAGTAAATTTTCAGCGCAAGATGTGATTGAATTAAACATTATTCGTGATCCGCAAAACGAAGCCGATTGGGTGCAGTTTCAAGTGATTGATCATGGCATTGGCATGACTCCACAACAAATGGCGCGTTTATTTGAAATGTTCGTGCAAGCCGATGCCTCCACCACGCGCAAATATGGAGGCAGCGGTTTAGGTTTAGCCATTACCAAAAGTTTTTGTGAAATGTTAGGTGGAACAATTGAAGTCAATAGCGAATTGGGTAAAGGCAGTATTTTCACGATGCGTTTGCCTTTACAAGCTGAATCCAGAGAGAAAATGAGCAATGCCAGTTCTTTGGCTTCATTACATTAATGATAATAGAATTTAAAAAGGATGACTTTTGAGTTTATTTTTAGGTAAAATAAAGCATTTCTATCCTAGTTTTTCACTGAGTTTAAAAAATGACCACATCTCCATCTTTTTCAAATGAATTATTAGGTTTAACTGAACCATTAGCCACACTATTTAATCAACTCAGCACACCTGTTTTTGTACGCGATGACAAACAACGTTGGTGTTATCTAAATGATGCCGCTTGCCAGTTTTTTGGGCAATCGCGTAGCTTTATGTTAGGGCGAAGCGATAACGAATTATTTCCGCCTTTACAAAGCCAAGCCATGCAGCAAGGCGATGGAGAATTATTAGATAAAACCGTGGCGCATTTAAATTTACAATTAAATCTCATTGCTCGCGGCCGATTGCAACAAGTGACTGTCTCAAAATCGCTGTATCAATGGCCAGAAAGTCAGCAATTTTATTTTATCTGTGAAATTCATTTACCTTTAGAAAAAAATAAATCCGTTCATGATGAACAAATTTTACCCATAGATGAAGTTTATTTAAAAAATATTTTCGATAAATCAGCAGTAGGCATGGCCTTATTAGATCAACAAGGTAATTATCTTTATTGTAATGAAAAATTAGTGTCTATGCTAGGCAAATCGATTCAGCAATTGCAAAAAAGTAATTACAGTGATTTCTTACACGAATCTGATGTGGCTTTGCACCAAGCGCGTTTTCAACAATTAATTTTAAAACAATTAAGCGAATATCGTTTAGAACAACGCCTGTTATATCGAGAACACCATTATTTTTGGGTAGAAGTTTGGATTTCTAATACTTATTTAGACTATTCTTTTCAAGAAAATCATTGGATCATTGCCATTATTGCTGATATTTCTGCGCGTAAAACCACTGAATATGCGTTGCGAGAAAGTGAATCGCGTTTGCGTAAAGCGCAGCAAATTGCGCGTTTAGGCAGTTGGGAATGGGATATTGAGCGCGATTTAATGTATTTATCTGAAGAATTATGCGAATTTTTAGCGTTGCCTTATAGTTTGCAAAAACGCCCTTCTTCATTATTTTACGATAATATTCATCCTGATGATCGTTATGTGGTGCAGCAAAAGATACAGCGCGCCATTCAATATCGCACGGATTGCGAAGTGGAATTTCGCATTGTGCAAACGGGGGGAGGTTTACGTTATTTACAAGCCTATGCCAAAGTGATTTATAACCGTCAAGGTCAGGCTTATTCCGTCTTTGGTATTGCGCAAGACATTACCGATAGAAAGTCGATTGATTTAGCCCTTTATGAAAGCGATCAATACCGTCATCTAATTGAAGAAGCACTGATTGGTTTGGCTTTAACTCGTTTGGATGGGACATTTGTTGAAGTCAATTCGGCTTTTGCGCGAATGCTGGGTTATATGCCCGAAGATATTATTAACCAATTAAGCGATGCTAAATTAACACCACCGAGTTATTTAGAAAATTTACAAGAACAACAAAAATTATTGCAAAAAAATGGGCGTTATGGGCCGATTGAAAAAGAATATTATCATCACAATGGGCATGTGGTGCCAATTCGCATTTCTGGCGTGTTAGTCGAACGTAATAATCAGCCTTTTATTTGGCATAATGTGGAAGATATTACTGAACAGCGACAAGCTGAAAATCGCTTAAAAAATATTAATTCTATTCTCTATCAATTTAAAACAACATTAGACATGACATTAGATTGTGTTTTTATGTTTTATTTTCGCAGTTTGCGCTTTTTTTATGCCAATGAAGGCGCATTAAAAATGCTGGGTTATCGGCGATTAGAATTATTTGCGCGCACGCCTATTGATATTGATGCGCATTTTGATCAAAGCGAATTTAGAAATATGATTAATCCATTAATGACAGGTGCTTTGCCTTCATTAACTTTTGAAACCACTTATTTGCATCAATCAGGGACAAGTATCCCTGTTGAAGTGTTTTTACAATATATTCAAGTGGCGGGGCAAGCAGGGCGTTTTGTCGCCATTGTGCGCGACATTACCGAGCGCAAACAAGTGGAAGCGCGTTTGCAAAAAGCCAAAGAAGCCGCTGAATCAGCCAATCGCGCTAAAAGCACTTTTCTGGCAAATATGAGTCATGAATTGCGCACGCCATTAAATGCTATTTTAGGCTATACGCAAATTTTTCAACGCGATTTAACCCTTTCCGAAAGCCAAAGAGAAGGCATTGATATTATTCATCGCAGTGGAGAATATTTACTGACTTTAATTAATGATGTATTAGATTTGTCAAAAATAGAAGCAGGCGCGATTGAATTAAAACCACATGATTTTTATTTATTGCCTTTTTTAAATAATCTGGTTGATCTATTTCGCATTCGTTCTCAAGAGAAAAATATTAAGTTTATTTATCAACCGCAAGAAGATTTGCCGAAAGCCATTTTTTTAGACGAGAAACGGCTGCGGCAAATTCTCATTAATTTACTCAGTAATGCCATTAAATTTACTCAGCAAGGTAGCGTGATTTTTTCAGTACGTTATCAGCAGCAAAAATTATTTTTTAAAGTGGCTGATACGGGAATTGGCATTGCGGTTAATGAACTGGATAAAATATTTTTACCCTTTCGTCAAATTGAAACGCAACATTATCAAAATGAAGGCACAGGATTAGGCTTGGCGATTAGCAAGCGTTTAGTCGAAAGAATGGGCGGCACATTAGAAGTCAGCAGCTTATTGGGAGAGGGCAGTACTTTTTTATTGATTTTAGATGTGCAATTAACTCAAAATGATGCTTTACCACCTCCTGTGATTTATCTGCCTATTGTGGGTTTTCATTCTTCTGTTCCAGAGAAAAAATCTTATAATTTATTAATTGTCGATGATCAAGAAGAAAATCGCTCTGTCTTTACTCATTTATTTGAATCATTAGGGTTTCACGTTTTAGAAAGCAATAATGGACATCATACTTTAGAATTAGTGGCGAAAGAACGCATTGATTTAATCATTATGGATTTAATTATGCCTGATTTAGATGGTTTTGAAACCACTCGCTTATTGCGCCAACAATGGACTAAAGAACAATTAGCGATTATTGCCTGTTCGGCCAGTGCTTTTGATTATCACCGTCAAGAAAGTTTAAATGCAGGTTGCAATGCGTTTATTGCTAAACCTGTACAAGCAGAGGAATTATTAGCGGTGGTAGCAGATATTTTAAAATTAAAATGGATTCGCACCGAAATAACCCAAAAAAATATCCCGTTATTACGCCAAGAAGAAACGATGGCTTTAACGGTAGAAAACGTGAAACATTTCATTTTACCACAACGCGAACAATTAGAATCTTTATTAGATTTAGCCATGCGTGGAGATGTGTTTGCGGTGGTACATTTTGTGCAGAAGCTTGGATTAAATAACAGCCAATGCCAAGATTTTTGCGAACGGATTACTTTTTTAGCAAAGAATTATGAATTTAAAAAAATTCGTGAAGTATTAAAAGCAGTTTTAGATTAATCGGCAGCATCGCATTAAATCATCATTAATTATTCCCGTATAAAACTGGCTAACTTACTGTTATAATTCATAAAATAGCGTCATTATCCTGTCATGTGATTGTGTCATAACGTTCACAGTCAACGCACGGATTAGGTACACTTTATGTCTTCTCGTTCCCATTTAGATTATTCCACTCTTTCCCCACGGCGTTCTAATCGGGTGGATAGTCTTATTCGTCAAACGCCGGTGGTGACATTACAGCACACAGTGGATAGTGTGGCGGATATTTTTTACAATGATCCTAGCCTTTATTCTATTGCCGTGCTTGATCCAAATCATAAGCCTGTGGGAATTGTGCGCCGCCATGATTTTATGCACTTATTTTTAAGCCGATATGGACGAGAACTTTACGGACGAAAATTAATTACTCATTTCATGGACAATAGCCCGCTTATTATTGAGGCGCATTTGTCTTTAGAAGAAGCCAGTCATTATGTTACATCAGGTTCGCGTTTATCGCCAGAACACGATTTTATTATTGCCGAGAAAGGGATTTATCGGGGTTTAGGTCATATTATGGATTTATTGCAGGCGATGACCGAATTGCAAATTCGGAATGCCCGTTATGCCAATCCATTAACGCAATTGCCCGGTAATGTTCCCATTTACGAATATATTGAGAATTTATTAGCACAAAAAGTAAATTTTGCAGTGGCTTATTGTGATTTAGATAATTTTAAGCCATTTAATGATAATTATGGTTATGAACAAGGCGATAAAGTGATTAAAACGGTCGCCGAATTATTAACGGCTAATATGGATGAACAAAATGATTTTGTAGGGCATGTGGGGGGCGATGATTTTATTGTGGTGATGCAGAGTACGGATTGGATTGTTCGTTGTGAGACCGTATTATCGTTATTTGCTACGCAGGCTCTGACTTTTTACAATGAATCGGATAGAGCAAATGGCGGTATTCATGCTTTTGATCGTAAAGGAAATCCTACTTTTTATCCTTTTTTATCGCTCTCAATTGGCGCAGTCATGCCCGATCCAGAAGCCTGTCATTCGCATCATGATGTGGCCGCGCTCGCGTCCGAAGCCAAACATCAAGCGAAAAAACTTAATGGTAATCAATTATTTATTGACCGCCGCCGCAAACCTGCTCGCACAGTTGCCTTTACACCACCTGCGGAAAATAAGAAAGAAAAATAACGCGCAGATAAAATGGCACTTATGCCAAAATGAGAAAAAATAATTCGGGGTTTTTATATATTCCCTGAATAAAGGCACGCCTTTTCTATTTTTTATTCATCCTTCATTTCTTCTTTCGATAAAATCTCCTACTTTTCTTTGATAGAATGACCGATCCACTTTTGGCAAGAAAACCGAATGTGTGGTTAATTTTGGTTTACATAATGTTATAATTTTGCGATCAGGTGGTCTGCAAGGGATAGGCTGCTTTTTAAATCATCAATTCGATCAAACCCATAGGAGTCTCTAACCCATGTCTTTACAACGAGAACAAGTGGAAAAAATCGCCCATTTAGCGCGTATTCAACTGACTGAAGATGATATTCCTCGTTATACGGATAATTTGTCTAGTATTTTTGATTTTGTTGAACAGTTGAACAGTGTGAATACAGAAGGTATTGTGGCAATGGCACATCCATTGGATGCGGTAGCACGATTACGTCCCGATATGGTGACAGAAACAGATCAACGCAGTCATTTTCAAGCCCACGCGCCTTCGGTGGAAGCGGGTTTGTATTTAGTGCCAAAAGTGATTGAGTAATTATCGGCTGATTATCGCCGTTTCTCACTTTTTTCCTTTATTTTATCTCAAGACAAATCACAATGACAATACATACACAATCATTAACCGAATTAGCACAAGGATTACGTAGCAAACAATTTTCCAGTGTGGAATTAACGCAACATTTTTTAGCGCGCATTAAACGCTACGATTCGCAATTAAATTGTTTCATTACGCTCACAGAAACGCAGGCATTAGCCCAAGCCAAAGCGGCTGATATGCGTTTAGCGCAAGGCGATTCTAGCCCATTATTAGGCATTCCAATGGCGCATAAAGATATTTTTTGTACCAATGGGATAAAAACGTCTTGCGGCTCAAAAATGTTGGATAATTTTATTGCGCCTTATGATGCTCATGTTGTACAGAAATGTGCGACAAGTGGGGTGGTGATGTTGGGAAAAACCAACATGGATGAGTTTGCGATGGGATCGTCTAACGAAACCAGTTTTTACGGCCCCGTCAAAAATCCTTGGGACACGCAAGCGGTGCCGGGCGGCTCTTCAGGCGGCTCTGCGGCGGCTGTGGCGGCGCGTTTAGTCCCCATGGCAACGGGGACAGACACGGGGGGGTCAATTCGTCAACCAGCGGCGTTGTGCGGCATCAGTGGGCTAAAACCCACTTATGGTCTAGTCTCTCGTTATGGGATGATTGCTTTTGCCAGCAGTTTGGATCAAGGCGGCCCGATGGCGCGAAGTGCGGAAGATTTAGCCTTATTTTTCAATGCGATGGCAGGCTACGATCCGCAAGATTCGACTTCTCTTCTGCGCGATCCCGAAGATTACACCGCAGCCTTAGGACAATCGTTAGCGGGTTTAAAAATCGGCGTGCCAAAGGCATTTTTTGGTGAAGGTTTAGACGCGCAAGTGGCTGCTGTCGTGCAAGCGGCGATTGAGGAATTTAAAAAAGCAGGCGCGGAATTATACGATATTGAATTGCCGAATAGCCATCTTTCTGTTCCTGCTTATTACATTATTGCGCCTGCGGAATGTTCGTCTAATTTAGCGCGTTATGATGGCGTGCGTTTTGGTTATCGTTGTGAGCAGCCGAAAGATTTAATTGATTTATATAAACGCAGTCGTGCCGAAGGTTTCGGTGCGGAAGTGAAACGGCGAATTATGGTGGGGACTTATGCGTTATCTGCGGGTTATTACGATGCTTATTATTTAAAAGCGCAACAAATTCGTCGCTTAATTAGCGATGATTTTAAACAAGCGTTTAAACAAGTGGATGTAATTATGGGGCCTGTATCGCCTACGCCTGCATTTAATTTGGGCGAAAAGGTCGATGATCCTGTGACGATGTACTTATCTGATATTTATACGATTGCGATTAATTTAGCGGGCATTCCTGCCATGTCAATTCCAGCGGGATTTGTCAATGATCGTCCTATTGGATTGCAATTAATTGGCAATTATTTTAGTGAAGCGAAATTGCTCAATATCGCCCACCAATATCAACAACGTACCGATTGGCATTTGCAACATCCGAAGGCGTTTATTTAATTCACTATTAGATAAGCACATCGGCAAGGGATAATGCCATTTTAATGTGTATTATCCCTTAATTTTTCGATAATATTCAATTTCCCTATTTTCCCGCGCATAAGCGGACAACTGGTGTAATGAAAATGAAAACAGAACCTGTTGTATTTATTGTTGATGATGATGAAGCCATTCGGGAATCTTTGAGTTATTTACTGGAAAATGCTGATTTTAAAGTATCCTGTTATGATTCTGCTCAAACTTTTTTAGAGCAGTTTAATCAAGAACAACCAGGATGCTTATTATTAGACATTCGTTTACCCAAAATGAGTGGCTTAGAATTATTAAAGAAACTGGTTGCTCAGGATTATAGCTTGCCCATTATCATGTTATCGGGACATGGTGACATTACGATGGCGGTGCGGGCGATTAAAGATGGTGCATTTGATTTTTTAGAAAAGCCATTTGAAAGTAGCGTATTGTTAGAACGAGTGCAACAAGCCATTGCGCGGGATTTAAAACTGCGACAAGAGTCGAAAGAACGGCAAGAAGTGCTAGAGCGTTTGGCCATTTTAACCGCTAGAGAACGCGAAGTGATGGTAGAACTAATTAAAGGCAAACCCAACAAAAGCGTAGCGCGTGAATTAAACATTAGCTATAAGACCGTAGAAATCCATCGTGGCCGCATTATGGAAAAGATGAAAGCAGATGGTATTGTTGAGTTAGTCAGAATGGCAATGTTGTGTGGATTATTAAGCGAATCAATGCAGAAATCAAAGGAAGATTTTTAATGCAACTTTATTTAGATTTACTTCGAGATATTATGGAGACAGGCGTAGATAAAAACGACAGAACGGGAGTGGGAACTCGTTCTGTATTTGGGCGACAATTGCGTTATGATTTAGCGCAGGGATTTCCTTTATTAACTACAAAAAAATTGCATTTTAAATCAATTGCTTATGAGTTATTGTGGTTTTTACGGGGAGAGACAAATATTCGTTTTTTACGCGAAAATGGCGTGACAATTTGGGACGAATGGGCAACAGAAACGGGAGAATTAGGCCCTGTTTATGGGGCGCAATGGCGATTTTGGTTAGGTGCAGATGGTCGTTATTACGATCAAGTGCAGACATTAATAGATGGATTAAAAAATAATCCCGATTCGCGCCGACATGTGATTAATGCGTGGAATGTGGCTTTATTGCCTGATGAACGTAAAAAGCCTTGGGAAAATGCCAAAGAAGGTAAAATGGCATTAGCTCCGTGTCATGTGTTATATCAATTTTACGTGGCGCATAATCGCCTGAGTTCTGCGGTTTATATTCGTTCTAATGATATGTTTTTAGGCCATCCTTATAACACAGCCAGTTTAGCCTTATTCACGCATTTAATTGCACATCAATGTGATTTTGAATTAGGAGAGATTATTGTGATGCTAGGTGATGCCCATATTTACCGCAATCATTTCTCCCAAGTCGCCGAGCAATTAAGCCGAAAACCACGCCCTTTACCTCAATTGCATTTTAAAAGAAAACCCAATTCTATTTTTGATTATGAATATACCGATTTTGAATTAATAAATTATGATCCCTATCCAGCGATTGCGGCACCGATTGCGGTATAAAACGGGCTTATTGGTGATGATGTGGTCTGGTTATTATCCATCTAGCGCGTATTTTTTCATTCGGTATAATAAAGTATCACGGCTTAATCCCAATAAACGAGCGGCTTGGCTGCGATTACCTGCGCTTTTTAACAAGGCTTGTTGAATAAATACCCGCTCGACTTCTTCCAATTGAATACCTTGTTCGGGTAATTGAAACACAATGGGCGTATCTAATAACGATTCTGTTGGCGTGTTTACCATTTCAGGCGGTAAACATTGTGGCGTAATCTCTTCGCCCGTGTGAAAAATCACCATGCGTTCACAAAAATTACGCAATTCGCGTACATTTCCCGGCCACGTGTAACGTTTTAACTGTTTAATCGTGGTTTTTGTGTAATTCGGTGACGCTGTATTGTATTTTTTGGACATCTGTTGTGTTAATGTATTCAGTAACAATTCTACATCGTCTACTCGTTGCCGCAATGGGGGTAATTCCAAAGGCACGATATTAAGACGGTAAAACAAGTCTTGTCTAAATCGTCCCGCTTGCACCGCTTCGGCTAAATTCTGGTTGGTCGCGGCAATAATACGAGTATTAATTTGTTCAAATTGGGTATTGCCAACACATTGTATTTCTCCAGTTTCCAGAAAACGCAATAACTTAGATTGTATTTCTAAAGACAATTCACCCAATTCATCTAAAAACAAAGTCCCCTTATCCGCCGCTTGTAATAAGCCTTGTTGGGTGTCCACCGCGCCTGTAAACGCACCTTTGCGATGCCCGAATAACAAAGATTCTGCTAACGTATTCGGTAATGCCGCACAATTAACGGGAATAAAAGCTTGTTTAGCGCGCAAACTGTGTTGATGAATGGCGCGAGCCAGTAATTCTTTTCCCGTCCCACTTTCTCCTAAAATCAATACCGTCGCATCAGTCAGTGCAACAATACGCGCCGCCCGAATCACGGTCGCAAGCAAAGCAGAATGACCCAGTAAATGAGCAAACGCATCAGACATCATTCAATTTCATACCTTAATAATACAAATAAAAATAGGTCAAATCACACAGCCATGCGCTTTTATCTGGGTTAAATCACTTATTTTTGCGATAAGTTTTTCAGAATTTTACGCATAATTTATTGATATTTAAGAATTAAATAAAAGTGGCGTTTCCTTTGCCTATCGTGGGGCTGTTTTTTTATTTTTATCTTAACAAGGTCAGCCAATCATGCGTCAACTCCCCTTTTTTCGTCTTTCAATTTGTACTCTTGTCATCGCCGGCTTAACCGCTTGCAACGGAGGTGGTGATAGTACGGAAACCACCACAACGTCTTCCACAACCTCCTCCACAACAACAACGCCCAGTTCATCTACTTCAAATACAAGTGAATTAACAGTTCAATTTAAAGGCGTGGTCAATGATCAAGATTTCGTTTGTGGTGAAACGTATAGACCTGTTGGGGCGGTGATTCAAGACAGTTATAAAATTAACGATTTTCGCGTTTATCTTTCGCAATTTAAGCTGCTTAATCAGCATAACGCATCTTATGAGACGCTGTCTTTAACTGTGGATAATAAATGGCAAACCGCAAATACCGCTTTGTTGGATTTTGAAAACGGTTGTTTAAACGGCACGCCCGATATGAATACGCAAGTAAAAGCAGTGCTACCTGCGGGCAAATCGATTACAGATTACAACGGAATTTGTTTTACGTTAGGTTTACCTTTTGACGAAAATCACGGCGATCCGACGGTTTTACCTTCTCCGTTGAATATTTCGGGCATGTTATGGTCATGGACTACAGGGCGTAAATTTATTCGTATTGATGGTATGGGCGATCCAGAGAATTTAAAAGCCAGTTTTGTGGTTCATTTAGGTAGCACAGGCTGTTCCGATGTCAACAAACAAGGTCAACAACCCGACGGCCCTTGTACTTATCCTAACACACCTGAGATTTGTTTTAGCAATTTTGATTTTTCTCGCCATCACATTAAAGTTGATGTCGCACAGATTTTAAAAGAAAGCAATATTGTTTATAACACACCTGATACGGCAGTGGGTTGTATGTCAGGAAATAATGATCCTGAATGTCAAACCATTTTGCCATTATTAGGCATTGATTTTACTTATAAGGATGGGGTTAATTTACCTGTTCTTTATCCGAAAAAAGAACAACGCTTTTTTACAGTGCAATAGCCGCTATTTTCTTAATAAGAAAACCAATTTCTTAACTCTACTACCTATTTTGGCGGATATGATTCCGCCTTTTTTTAAGTGGTTATCCATGAAACCGTTATTTATTTTTCTAGGTTTATTACTGCATAGCATGAATATCTATGCAGATGAACAGCATAAACATGATCATGAGAATAAGGCTAAAGATACACCTGCGTTGCGTTGGAATATGCAAGGATTAATGAGCGTTGGCACATCAAATGTAGAAAATGATATTTTAATGTCTTTGCAAAAGGGTACGCATGATCCGCAAAAATCAGGCTTTAATTTACAGCATATTGGTTTATCTGTGGATTTTATGATCGATTCCAGTACAAAATTAGCCGTAGCATTACAAGCCAATGATGAAGAATTTGGTTTGGAACAGCTTTATTTAAAAACGGATCATTATCAACCCATCACTTTAAAAGTGGGTTATTTTGCGTCGGCTTTTGGGCGTTTAAATGCAGATCATCATGGCAATTTTTGGCTAGATTATCCTGTGATTAATGCGCGTTTATTAGGCGGAGAAGGAACGCGAGGAATGGGGATTGAATTAGCACATCAATTGCCTGTGAATTGGTCATCACAAATTAGTTTTTCTATACAAAATGCAGATGATGAAACAGCGATCAGTTTTTTAGGCGAAGGGCATTCACACGGTGACGATGATCAGGATCATCAGCATATTAATACAGAAGAATATCCGTTTTACGATGGTGTGGGTGGTACGCCCATTGTGCGCACAAAAAGCAGTCAAATCAGTGACTTCCTTTATACTCTCCGCTCAACTCAACAGTGGCAGCCGTCTTCTTCTCTGACAGTAAATTGGGGACTTTCGGGCATGAGGGGAGCGAATCGTGCGGGTAAAAACAGTAAAACTTATTTGTATGGTACTGATTTAACAGTCATTATTCATTTAACGCCCACGCATACATTAACATGGCAAAGTGAGTGGATGCAACGTCATTTCCAAGTCGGCGCGTATCAAGATGATATAATGACTATTAAAAACAATACGTTAAAAGATTCTGGCTTTTATTCCCAGTTATTATACCAATTTCACCCGCAGTGGAAAATTGGATTACGTTATGATGATGCAACAGGCGATCACGCTTTGTTTTACGGACAACGAACGCAAGATGAGTTACGTAGTGATCGTTATCGTATTTCTTCATTACTCACATGGTCTCCGTGGCGACCGCTTACTTTTCATTTACAACATAATTATGATGTTGCTGATTTTACGGATAAAAAAGCAAGTACCGTGTGGTTAGGCGCATCTTGGACATGGGGAATGGGACATCATGAATAAAAATTTTTATGGGATTATTTTATTCGCGCTGGGATTAGTCGGCTGTGGGGGTGGCTCTGAAGAGGGAATCGCCACGATAAATCAAAGTCAAGCCTTTGTTATTCATAGTAATTATGATTGGAAACTGCCCGCAGGATTTCCTACGCCACGACAACCTTTAGATAATCCTATGTCTGCGGCTAAAGTTGAATTGGGACGCTTTTTGTTTTACGATACGCGCATGTCTGTAAACAATACATTTTCTTGTGCCAGTTGCCATGAGCAGCGTATGGCGTTTACAGATGGACGTAAAACAGCAATCGGGGCAACCGGTGAAATTCATCCGCGTAATAGCATGAGTTTGGTGAATACAGCTTATAATTCAGCCTTTAATTGGGCGAATCCAATGCTAAAATCATTACATCAACAAGCATTAATTCCCATGTTTGGGGAATTTCCTGTTGAGTTAGGCTGGGCGAATCAAGAAGAAAAAATTTTGGATAATTTTAGAATAGATGTGTTATATCAAGAACGATTCGCCAAAGCATTTCCCAATGAAACCCATCCTATTAATAGCGGCAATATAAGTAAAGCGGTGGCCGCTTTTACGGCCAGTTTAATTTCTGGCAATTCTCCTTATGATAAGCAGGTTTATCAAAATCAGAAAAATGCCTTATCCGAATCAGCGAAACGCGGAATGGAATTGTTTTTTTCTGAAACATTAGAATGTTTTCATTGTCATGGGGGATTTAATTTTACCCAATCTTCTCAGCATGATAAAACCATTATTCCCGAAATCGAATTTCACAACACCGGCTTATACAACATTGCTGGCACGGGAGCTTATCCCGATGGCGGACGCGGCTTGTGGGAATCGACATTTAAAGCCGAAGATATGGGACGTTTTCGTGCGCCCACATTGCGCAATATTGAACTCACTGCGCCTTATATGCACGATGGTTCAATCGCCACTTTGGAGGAAGTTTTAATGGATCATTATGCCCGCGGTGGACGAATGATTGCCACAGGCGACTATGCGGGCGATGGCAAATTAAACCCATTTAAAAGCGAGTTAATTAATGGTTTTCGTCTCAGTGCCAGTGAGAAAGAAGATATGATTGCTTTTTTAAAAAGTTTAACTGATTGGGAATTTATTTGTGATGCGCGCTTTAAAGACCCTTTTGGGAATATTCCTGATCATCAAAATTGTTTTAAATAGATGAATAATTCAGTTCTGATTCAGGCTGCTATTTTTCTGTCTGAATCAGAGTTTACAGAATTTCATAATTTTCAGAATTAAAGAATAAAAAATCTGCTTGCGAGAATCAATTTTGAAAATTCTTGTGTCTGTCAATTCTGATTCTGACAAAATAAGGATTCTATAAATCACGTCCCTTTGCTATACCAAAATTATGTGAGATATAAAAACAAATTAAGTTTTAATATCTAGCTAGATATTAGGTATAAGATACTGTTTAATTTTATTAAACTTAAACACTTTACCTGACAAAAAGGTCTCAAACATACTAGTGACTTCTTTAAAGCTTGATAGACGATGAAAATTCTTTCTGACCCAATTCTTACCTTGAAGCCAAATATCCTCGACTGGATTTTGCTCTGGGGCATTAGGCGCAAATCTTAATAAACGAACTTTCCATTCTGATTCTGTACCAATTTTTTCAGAGTCGTATAATAATACTTTTCAAATAGGAGAGAATAATGAACAAAAGATATGAAGATTTAGAAGAGTTAATGTCAACAGGTGAGGCGAGAGAAGTGAAGCGAGCGATGGCAGTAAGAATGTCTTTGCTTGGTTTTGTGCGTGCGGAAGCGGCTTTAGCGTGTTGTGTCAGTGTGCAATTTGTGGATAAATGGAAAGCCATTTATTTAGCGTCAGGGGTGGAAGGATTAAAGTTAGCGTATAAAGGCTCGCCAGGGTATTTAAAGCCGCGTGAACGAGAAGATGTGATTAATTGGATACAAGAAAAGAAGACAATAACAATAGAGGAACTAAAGAGATACTTAAAAGAGGAGTATGATGTTTTCTATTCTTCAAATACTTCTTATACTAAATTATTAGAAGAAGCGAATTTAAGTTATAAGAAGACACACAAAGAGAATTCGGCAAAAGATGAGGTAAAAGTAGAAGCTAAAAAAAAAGAGATTAAGGATTTAATAGATAAGGAGCGTGAACAGATAGAAAGTGGAGAGGTAATGTACTGGATGCAAGACGAAAGCCATCAGTTGTGGGGAGATATTTGTGGTTATGTTTGGTCGAAAAAAGGAGAAAGAACGTCAATAAAGATGAGTAATTATCGCACTTCTCAAACGTGGTATGGAGCGGTGAATATTTATACGGGAGAATTTATTTTAGATAGGGCAAAGAAAGCTGATACAAAATATACGATAGACTTTATTAACTGGCTCATTTACAGATATAAAGAAGCCCGTCATGTGATTATTTGGGATGGTGCAAGTTATCATCGTTCTGAAGGTTTAAGAACTTATTTAGAGAAATTAAATGGGGGACTTCCAGAATCAGAATGGAAAGTTCGTTTATTAAGATTTGCGCCCAATGCCCCAGAGCAAAATCCAGTCGAGGATATTTGGCTTCAAGGTAAGAATTGGGTCAGAAAGAATTTTCATCGTCTATCAAGCTTTAAAGAAGTCACTAGTATGTTTGAGACCTTTTTGTCAGGTAAAGTGTTTAAGTTTAATAAAATTAAACAGTATCTTATACCTAATATCTATCTAGATATTAGAACTTAATTTGTTTTTATATCTCACATAATTTTGGTATGGAAGTCCCCCATTTAATTTCTCTAAATAAGTTCTTAAACCTTCAGAACGATGATAACTTGCACCATCCCAAATAATCACATGACGGGCTTCTTTATATCTGTAAATGAGCCAGTTAATAAAGTCTATCGTATATTTTGTATCAGCTTTCTTTGCCCTATCTAAAATAAATTCTCCCGTATAAATATTCACCGCTCCATACCACGTTTGAGAAGTACGATAATTACTCATCTTTATTGACGTTCTTTCTCCTTTTTTCGACCAAACATAAGCACAAATATCTCCCCACAACTGATGGCTTTCGTCTTGCATCCAGTACATTACCTCTCCACTTTCTATCTGTTCACGCTCCTTATCTATTAAATCCTTAATCTCTTTTTTTTTAGCTTCTACTTTTACCTCATCTTTTGCCGAATTCTCTTTGTGTGTCTTCTTATAACTTAAATTCGCTTCTTCTAACAATTTAGTATAAGAAGTATTTGAAGAATAGAAAACATCATACTCCTCTTTTAAGTATCCCTTTAGCTCCTCCATTGTTATTGTCTTCTTTTCTTGTATCCAATTAATAACCGCTTCTCGTTCACGCGGCTTTAAATACCCTGGCGAGCCTTTATACGCTAACTTTAATCCTTCCACCCCTGACGCTAAATAAATGGCTTTCCATTTATCCACAAATTGCACACTGACACAGCACGCTAAAGCCACTTCCGCACGCACAAAACCAAGCAAAGACATTCATTACTGCCATCGCTCGCTTCACTTCTCTCGCTTCACCTGTTGACATTAACTCTTCCAAATCTTCATATCTCTTGTTCATTATTCTCTCCTTATTTAAAAAGTATTATTATACAACTCTGAAAAAATTGGTATAGCCGCTTCCGTACTCGCTGCCGTCAATATCCGCAATGTGAAGCGTGTCGGTCGTGAGTTTTTTTAAAATTCTTAGAGATTTTTATTTTCCTGCAAAAACATTAACGCTTTTTTTCACTTTCTCCAATTGCCATTTCCACCGCTTGTTTAGCGATGTCTAAAAATTTTTGGCTTTGTTGGCGTAAGGTAAAACTGGATTGAATTTGGGTGGCGATTTGGGTTTGGGTTTCTTTTTCTATAAATGGAATATAGAAATTTTCAATAGACTTGTGATCTCAATTAAAATAGCGTCTCATCATCTTTCATCATCATCTTCTTATTCCAACAAAATAAAGAATGGTACAATAGAAACCTATGGATGTTGAACAGAAAGGGAACACCTTAGTTTATTGTTTAATGAGTCAGGATTATGAATGGGATATTGCGTTTTATTGCACTGATTTTACTTTTTCTATTGACCGCGCCCTTGCAGGCATTCTTAACCCAAATTAACAGCGTGCGATTGTGGCAAGAAAGCCCAGATAGTATACGCTTGGTGTTCGACATGAGCGCACCTGCGGAATATAAATTCTTTGCTTTATCCAATCCAGAACGGTTAGTGATTGATTTTAAAAATACGACGCTGCCATCACTACCTCAGTTTGCCGAAACGGATTTATTAAAAAAAATTCGCAGCGCACCGCGTCATCAACACGATTTGCGGGTGGTGTTAGATTTAAAACAAGCCGCACAAGCCAAAACTTTTACCATCGCGCCCGCAGATGGTTACGGACATCGTTTAATTGTACAGATTAGTCCGCATCAAGTGGCTTCTTCTGCGACTAAAAATACCCTCACTCCTCCCCCAGTAAAAGCCAGTGCCAATCCAGAAGTTAAACCCAAAAAAACGACTCCGTCCCCTGTTATCAATCCATCTGCTTCAGTCCCTGCTCCGATTTTGCCTTTAGCCCACCGGGCAGGGCGACGTGATTTGATCATTGCAGTTGATGCAGGTCATGGTGGGATTGATCCCGGTGCCATTGGTAAAAATGGCACTAGGGAAAAAACAGTCGTTTTAGCCATTGCCAGAGAATTGGCCGCTCTGATTAACCAACAACCCGGAATGCAAGCGGTGTTGGTACGTGATGGCGATTATTATTTAAAATTGCGCCAACGCATTGATATGGCAAGAGAACATCAGGCTGATCTGTTTATTTCCATTCACGCCGATGCCTACGAAGACCCAACAGCACGGGGAGCATCAGTTTACATGCTGTCACGTAGCGGTGCCAGCAGCGAAGCCGCTAACTGGTTGGCTGAAAAAGAAAATGCCGCCGATCTGATGGGCGGGGTCAGTCTGAATGATAAAGATGATTTATTGGCATCTGTGCTGTTAGATTTGTCGCAAACCGGCACATTAGAAGCCAGTGCGCATTTAGCCGAATCCGTATTTAACCAGTTAAAGAAAGTCGGAAAAACCCACCACAAACGTGTGCAACAAGCCGCTTTTATGGTGCTGCGTTCGCCAGACATTCCGTCTATTTTGGTAGAGACTGCATTTATCTCTAATTTGGAAGAAGAAAGAAAATTGAATGATCCCCATTACCGCAGTCAAATTGCCCGCGTTATTTTAGACGGAATTAAAGACTATGCCAAAAACCACGCACCACCGGGAACGGTTTTAGCCAAACAGTAATAATTTAATCGCCTAATAACGACTTTATTAAAAAAGCCTTCAAAAAAACTTCCCCGCAACTGTGATCGCTGCGGGGAAATTTTTGGGTTAAAACGCCTCGTGATGCGCATTTAACGCGGCACTAAGCTGATCTCAACAACAACAGTACCGGGTTTTAAATCCGGTTGATAAGACATACTCAATGATTGCGTATGGGAATAAATGGTGCGCCCAATAATTTGTGCGCGCAATTTCGCCATTTGTGGCGATAAGGCTTTATTCTTATCGGAAGTGGGCCCGGCAATCACCTTAACTTGGTGCAACGGCGACAAGTGAGAGGCACTCAACAATTCTTCCAGTTTTTGCTGTTGCTGGGCGGTTAATTGACTGTTATTCGTGCCAAACTCAAGTACAATTCGCTGTTGCAGAGGGCCTTGTGGCGGAGTGACGACGGTGGCATCGGCGGCGGCAGTGACATTGGGAATGGCCAACGTTGCCCCGCGACGCGATGCACTTACCGAATGCCCTGCGGCCATCATGGCTTCCAGTGCTTGTAAATCATTCGCTGCATTGCGACTCTGTCCTAAATAATCAATAAACCATGTAATTAGGGACAAATTCACCAAAAATAAAACTGCAAGAATGACGGTATTAAAAAATGTTTTGTACATACCTAACCAACGTTGTCTTGTGGGGAGTGACTGTATCTATCGTAACACCATAGCGCAAAACCCGTGCCTATTTCATGGCTTTTAGGACAACGAGCAGGGTTGTTGTTGGCTTAATACGGAATCAACACTAAAATAGTGAACCGTTCCATTTATGTAAAAAGAGGTCAAATTTTACCATGACTTTTGTAGTCACTGATAATTGCATTCGTTGCAAATACACCGATTGTGTCGAAGTGTGTCCAGTGGATTGTTTCCACGAGGGACCCAATTTTCTGGTGATCGATCCAGAAGAGTGTATTGACTGCACTTTATGCGAGCCTGAATGTCCGGCCAAAGCCATTTTTTCTGAAGACGATTTGCCTGAAGAATTTCGTGATTTTGTGGCCTTAAATGCAGAACTCGCGCAGCAATGGCCAGTTATTACCGAACGCAAAGACCCCCTGCCCGACGCACAAGAGTGGGACGGTGTCAGTAATAAACTGCCTCACTTGGTGCGTTAGGTGTTAAGTATAAACCTGATTTAGGACGAAATAAGGGCAAACTCTGTCAAAAATCGGGCTAATAAAAGATTAAAAATGATGTGATGGATCGCGTCGTTTGTCGATTGGCTTTTCAGTCCCCTCTCTTAATTGGGAGGGGTAGTGGAGCGGCGGCGTTTGGGTTGTCGTTTTGAACATCAGCCGCATTGGTTTCATCGGCGATGGGTTTAAAATCAATCACCACATTGTCTTTAAATTGAACGGTATATTGCTGTTCACCTTTCTTGTATCGGTATTCAGTTTTTCCACTTGCGTCATGTCCGAATAATTTTGGTATTCCTAAAATGGCATTTACCAATAACATATCCATTCCCAACTCAATTTTACCCGCATTAATTTTTGCTTGCATTTCAGCCTGTTGTTGTTCAATTTTTTGTTTTTCTATGTGATAAAGGCGTTCATCTTTAATCAATTGTTGTTCAAAATCAGTATCATCAATTTTTACTCCATATTCCCCATAAACACGTGTGGGGATGCTTTCTTTATAGCTGGGATAATGACGATTCGCGTACCAATTCGGGCGTTCTTCTGTAAAAAAGCGGGTGCCACTTTCACTTGTCCATTCGTAAAGATAGGACAATTCATCAATATGGGCTGTTACTTTTTCTCCGGGCATTATTTTCAAATGGGCATTTAAATCTTGAGCGGATTTTAATGGGCGGGTAATTGGTTTTGCATGGATGAGAATAATGTTTGACTCCCCCACATCCCAACCTTGGAAATAGCTCATTTCTGTTTCCACGCGAGATTCCGAAGCCATCACCATAGGGAATAATATAAGGTTTATAATGGCAATATAAAGTAGATTAAGTCGCATAAATGACTCCTTAGCATGTCTCACTACAACCAATGACAGCCAAAATAATGGCTGCAACTTCTCCTGCAACACGGGACTGATTGCGGTAAACTATTGGCAAAAAACCGTCATCGTGTTTATCGCTTGCTACGATTCAACTAAATTTACTACAAAAACCGTATGATTATCGAATCCACTTACCCGTCACTGCTCCGTTGCACCTTGATTTTGGGAGAGGTTACACCTGATTCTACTGTGGGGGACGATTCGCCGTTTGATTTTTCCTGCAAAAATTATACGGAAAATCAATTACTTGCTTATATTCATCCTGATGATCGGGCTTTTTTTCAACACCAACTGCACCATCTGGTGACCTATGGTGCTTCTAGTTTTATGGCGCGTTTACGGGAAGGACAAGGGTATACGATTTATGGTTGGACGTTAATTGCCACCGAGTTGGCGGGGCGTTTAGAATTATTGGCCGCACCTTACCATGCCGCGCCGCCCGCCACGTGGCAATCGTCGGCGTTGTGTGAAAATATTTTTGCCGAATGCAGCCAACGCCTATTAACCACACATTCTGATTCTAACAGCGCGATCACTACCGTTTTACAACATTTACAACGCGGACTCAACAGTGACCGTAGTTTTTTATTTCAACACGACCCCGACGATACAGATACTTTTACCCGTTGCACTCACGAAGTGTATCGCCACCATTATCTCCCTTTAATTGAGCAGAAAATAGCACTCAATGACCAATTATTTTTTCAACAATGGCGAGAAAAATTAATCCGTCATCAAATCGTTATTTGTAATGGATATGAATTAAATCCTCAAGAACAAGCCGAATTAAAACAACATTTTCAATGTCAAAGTTTACTTTTAGCACCTTTAAAGATCATAGGAAAATGGTGTGGTTTTGTGGGGGTGGGCGTGAGTTATCCGCGAGTGTGGCAAGAAGAAGAAATTAAACTGATTCATTTATTAAGCGAAACCATTAGCCAATATTGCGAGCGGGGACATAATGAACGCCGTTGGCGCACCCAATCTCATTTATATCAAGCCATTTTTAATAATGCCGCCGTGGCGATTGCTTTATTAAATGCTCAAGGACATTATTTGGCGTGCAATCGACAATGGTTAGATATGCTAGGTTATTCTGAAGAAGAAATGCTACAACTGACCAATTTAGACATTTGTCACCCCGATGATAAAAGCTCTGTACAAGCGCGCATGGACAGCATGTTAAAACTTCATGCGGATAATTATCGTATTGAAAAACGCTTTATTCGTCGAGATGGGCGAGAAATTTGGGGAGATTTATTTGTTTCGGCGATCTATGACGAAAATGGACAATTAGAATATATTATTGGCATTGTGGTCGATACCACCGAACAAAAACGATTGCAACAAGAAAGAGATCGTTTATTTAACTTATCATTAGACATGCAATGTATTTTGGATTTTAAAGGAAAATATCACCAATTAAATCCTGCGTGGCATCGTGTATTGGGTTGGGAATTGGATGAACTAAAAGCACGCTCCGTGTTGACCCATATTCACCCCGAAGACAAAGAAAATGCCACCACCTTTTTTCAACAATTATCGGCTGGACATCGTGTGTTAGAATTTGAAAGCCGTTATTTGTGCCGCACGGGAGATTATCGCTGGCTGGCATGGAATGCTTACCCGTTGGTGGAAGAAGGCTACATTTACGCCATCGCCCGCGATATTACCGACCGTAAGCACACCGAAGAAGAATTGCTGCGCGCCAAAGAAGCCGCTGAACGCGCCACACAAGCCAAAAGCGAATTTTTAGCCAATATGAGCCATGAAATCCGCACGCCCATGAACGGCGTTGTGGGCATGACGGAATTATTATTAAACACTGAATTAACCCAACAACAACGCGATTATGCAGAAATTATTGCCCAATCCACGGATGCTTTACAAACCTTGATTAATGACATTCTTGATTTTTCTAAAATTGAAGCGGGTAAATTAACTTTAGAACCTATTTTATTTGACTTTGAAAATGCGGTATTAGAAGTCACTCGTTTATTGGGATTGAGCGCGGCACAAAAGAATATTGAATTAATTGTGCGTTACGCGCCAGATGCGCCATTTTATTTAATGGGAGATGCGGGACGAATTCGACAAATTTTGACCAATTTAGTGGGTAATGCCGTGAAATTTACTCACGTGGGTTATGTGCTGATTGACGTGGATTGTCCTTTTTCGACCAAAGAAATCGCTCATATTCATGTTCGCGTTGAAGATACGGGAATTGGCATTCCACAACATCAATTAACCAGTATTTTTGAAAAATTTACCCAAGCCGATTCTTCTACCACCCGTCGTTTTGGTGGCACGGGATTAGGGTTAGCCATTTGCCAACAATTAGTGCATTTAATGGGCGGAGAATTAAGCGCGCAAAGCACAGAAGGCGAAGGCTCTGTTTTTCAATTTACCCTGCCATTACCCATTGCTAAAGTGGATGTTTTGCCACAAGATTCGCCTTTATATAGCCATTCTTCAAGCATTTTAGAAGGCGTACATATTTTAGTGGTGGATGATAATCCTGTTAATTTAAGAGTATTGACTGAACAATTAGAACGGATGAGAGTCCGTTGCCATGCGGTTGATTCTGCGGCAAAAGCCATGTTAGCCTTGCGGCGCGCTCACAGTAATAATGATCCCTATTGGCTGGTGATTTTAGATTATTTTATGCCGGTCATGAATGGCGAAATGTTGGGTAAGGTAATTAAAGCGGATGTCGTGTTGCGCGATACTTTATTGGTGATGCTTTCTTCTGCGGGAACACAACAGGACAGTAAATATTTACAACAAATTGGTTTCTCTGCGCATTTATGCAAACCATTACCGCAGCGACAATTGCAAAAAACATTAGTAGCATTACGCCATTCGAGTAATAATCGTTTGCCGCGTGAATTAATCACTATGGACAGTCTGATTGGTTTGCCCATTCGGATGCACAAAATGCGGGAAATTCATGATTATCGCGGTACACGAGTTTTATTAGTGGAAGACAACGAAGTCAATCGCATGGTGGCCAGCATGATGTTACACGAATTGGGTTGTGTCGTCACTGAAGCGATAGACGGGCAGGAAGCCGTAGATTATTTGCTCAAAGAATATTACGATGTGGTGTTTATGGATGTGCAAATGCCTAATTTAGATGGATTTGCTGCCACTAAAATCATTCGTGAACATGAGCAGCGCAAAGGAGGGCGGCCGGCGTTGATTATCGCCATGACCGCTAATGCCATGCAAGGCGATGCGGAGCGGTGTTTGGCGCAAGGCATGAATGACTACATTGCCAAGCCGATCAATTTGGATCGCTTATCCGCTATTTTACGTAAACATTTAGAACCTGAATCAATTCCACAGCCTCAAGCTACTGATAATCAAGAAGAAACTGAACATAAAACATTTTTACCGTCCACAGAATCTAATCGTACTCCCCACCGTGTTTTGTTAGTAGAAGACAATCAAGTGAATTGTTTAGTCGCGGTTAGCATGTTACAAGCTTTATCTTGTCAAGTGGATGTGGTGGAGGATGGATTACAAGCGGTTAATGTGTGCCGTAATCGACACTACGATTTGATTTTTATGGACATTCAAATGCCCGTCATGGACGGAGTCACCGCCACGTTGCACATTCGAGAGCAAGAAGGCTCAACTCGTCATACTCCAATTGTTGCGCTGACCGCCAATACGTTACCGGCGGATTTAAAACGTTATCGTGAAGCGGGATTGGATGATTGTGTGGGAAAGCCCGTGACGGTAGAGCGATTACGTCGGGTATTGGCGCGTTTTTCTCCCATTCCTCAAGAAAATGAACCCACTCAACGCACCACACCTTCTGCCAATAATTCCCAACCACCTATTGAAACAATTGAGAAAGAATTAGCCACAGAATTAACGACAGAAACGCGGGCTTCTGTGTTTCCACCCGATATTGAAGCGCGAATTAAGCCGCTCAATACTTTTAGTCAAAATCAAGCGGTTTCTATCTGCATGAAAAATTTGCAAATTTTAGAAAAATTATTAGCCCAATTCAAAAAAGATACCGCAAAACAAATGGAAAAATTCCAAGCCGCAATTGCCGATAATAACCTAGAAACCGCAGAACGCATTGCGCATTCTTTAAAAGGCAGTTCTCGCAGTATTGGTGCAGATCGTTTAGGAGAATTGGCTTTTATTGCAGAACAATCCATTCGAGAACAAAACGGAGAATCTTTACAAAATTATTTATCTTGGTTTGAATATGAATTTCAACAATTATTAGCCGAATGGGAACATATCAATTGGGCTGAACTGTTAAAAAAATAACACCATTTTTTCTTTTTAATAAAACCTAAAGACTGTTGAATTAACCGTGCGAATCTCCATTTTATTTTCAACATTATTGACCTTTTCTTTACAGACTCCATTCAGTATGGCTAATGTATTTGAAACGGGAGCATATTGTCGTCCTTTAGACAGTTTTATGCCCATTGCGCCGCAAGTTGATCCACTTGATGATCCAGAATCGACTCAAATTTATGCTGATGATGTATTAATTCAAGAACATGAAGGCATTTCTACTTTTCGCGGCAATGTGATTTTGCAACGTTTTGGACAATTATTAACGGCTAATACGGTCGTTTATGCACGTGATTTAGACACGGCTGATGCGGAAAATGATTTTACTTATTGGTCGGATCAATTCGTGGTGTCAGGTGAACAATTACAATTGCGTCCTTACGATCAAGGGGAAATGCACCGCGCCCATTATTGGTTGCCTGCTTATCGTGGCCGCGGTTTTGCGGAGACCGTGTACCAAGACAGCACCACGCAAGCGCGGCTTTTTGACAGCAGTTACACCACCTGCGATCCCCAACGAGAAGTCTGGACATTAAAAGCCAAAGAAAGCCGTTTAGATTTAAAAGAAAATGTAGGTTATTCTAAAAATGTCACGTTACGTTTTTTCAATATTCCTGTTTTTTATACGCCTTATTTAAGTTACCCTTTAACCAGTGATCGCAAAACAGGTTTTCTAGCTCCTAATTTTGGTTCTTCTAACGAAGTGGGGACTGAATTTAGCATTCCTTTTTATTGGAATTTAAACCCCAGTTATGATTTAACATTAACGCCGCGTTTAATGTCTCGACGGGGGTTGTTAATGAAGGGGGAATTTCGTTATTTAACCGATAGCATGGAAGGATCTATTAAAGCAGAATATTTGCCTCATGATCGTGTCAGCAGTGAAGATCGTAAGTTACTTTCTTTGCGCAATCAAGGCACCTTATGGCAAGGCAGTCCTTGGTACACAGATTTGGTTTATGATTATACTTCAGATGAGCGTTATTTTGAAGAATTAGGCTATAATTTAACCGCAGCCAGCACCACCCATTTAGAACAACGGGGCGATCTTTATTATATGGGTTATGGTTGGTTGGGGTTATTGCGCTTGCAACGTTTTCAAACTTTAGATCGCAATCCATTAGCCCGTCCTTATGGGCGTTTACCCCAGCTGTTGTTACAAACTAAATTACCTGAATTTAATCGTCAATTTAACATTGCAGCCCATGTGGAATTAGCGCGTTTTGATCGAGATATAGAAATTCAGCCTGATGTCACTGGCAATCGTGCGGATATAAAATTGGCATTAAGTTATCCATGGCGTAATGCCAGTGGTTTTTTTGTGCCGCAATTATCCGCACGTTACACCCATTATTCGCTGGATAATGAAAGAAACCCTGAGCAAACTACGGAAAGTCGTTTGCTCTACACCTTTAGTACCGATGCAGGTTTATTTTTTGAGCGAGAACAAACTTTATTTAATCATGCGCTATTACACACTTTAGAACCTAGAATTTATTATCGCTACACCCCATTTAAAGAACAGAGCGAATTGCCCATATTTGACACTGCGGAATATGATCTCAGTTTTGGGCAATTATTCCGTGATAATCGCTACAGTGGCGCGGATCGAATTGATGACGGTCATCAAATTACGCTTGCCCTTAGTTCTCGCTTATTAGACGCGCAAACAGGACAGGATTATGTGCGTGCCAGTTTGGGAGAAATATTTTACTTAAATGATCCAAAAGTCACTTTGCCAGGCATTCCTATTTTAACAGATTCCTCGTCGAGTACCGTGGCTGAATTATCGGCGCAATTATCTCGTTATTGGAGTGCATCAGGCAGTGTGCGTTGGAATCGGTATGATGAAAATTTGGAATATAGCGTGTGGCGATTGCGTTACAAGCGGGATCAGGCGCATTTATTCAATGTCGCCTACCGTTTTCGCCAATCCACAGGCTTAGAACAAACCGATGTATCTGGATATTGGCCGCTGGCTTCTTCACGTTGGCGCGTTATTGGCCGTTGGAATTATTCTTTGCGAGATCGTAAAGATATTGAATTATTCGCAGGCTTAGAATATGAAAGTTGTTGTTGGGCGATGCGTGGAATTGTTCGGCGTTATTTAACCAATATAGAAGGGGATCATTTAAATGGTATTTTCTTTCAAATTGAGTTAAAAGGATTAGGCGGACTTGGACGTAAAGCTGAAGCCTTATTAGAAACCACAATCCCTGGTTTTGAAGATCGGTTTTAATGGGATTATTTTAAATCATTCTTAATTTTAACGAGGTGAAACATGTTGACGATGAAACATTTAGGTATTGCAGTACTTGCTTTATTGATCGTGGGTTGTAATTCTGATAAAGAAGGAAGTAAAACTGAGGCTCCGGCGCAACCCGCCACCACCGCAGTGACTCCGCCACCACCTGCACCACCTGCACCACCCGCAGAAGAAAATACTGCAAGTGAGACAAACGAAGCGGCCGCAGGTGCGAGTACTGATGCACCGACTCCACCTACAGAAGCCTCTGGAACCACGCCAGAAGCGGCACCTGGAACTGCCCCTAAATAGCTCGACTGAAACAACACAGAGTAATATGTGTGATAAAAGTATAGCTGACGTATCATAAAAAGTTGTTTAACACACAGTCATGTATTTTTTTCATGGCTGTGTGGTTTGATTTTTTGTGCTTTGTTAGCTCTATTTTCTTTTTCACGGTAACAAATGAGCCAATGAGGTAAAAAATTTTGATAATCAGATATTTAGGTGTTGGGTTACTTGCTTTATTGATTGCTGGATGTGGTGGAGGCAATGAGTCAAAATCAGCCCAGATTTCTACACAATCCAGTGGCACTGTGAATCGAGATGCGCCTGTGTCCGAATCTGAACCTGTAAAAGAAAATACAGAAAGTGAAGCCCCTGCTGATACTGACACCAGCGCACCCGTTGTTTCTACAGAAGCATCTGCGTCCACACCAGAGGCAACGTCAGAAACAGCACCAGAAGCAGCACCAGAGACAGCGTCAGAAGCCACGCCAGATAACGCAGCCGAAACGACAGAAACAATATCAACAGCCGATTCTGCGCCCGCGGCTGCCACAGAAACGCCAGTTCCACCTGTCTCTGAAACTGAAGCAGTACCATCTGCCGAAACTGAGGTTGTAGAAGATACTGTGACAGAACCCGCACCTGTCATCAAAGCCAATCAACTGCCCATTACACTAAAATACTATGATGTGTTCACTGCCAATCAAGTGATTGCATTAACCATTCAATTACGCAACATATTAGAGAAAAATATCAGTGAATTTGACGGTGAATTGGAAATTAAAGATAATAACGGTCAATCTTTAGCCCGTTTAATGTTGCAATCCAATGATATTCAAGGCCTGCGTAACGTCGCCAGCCGCTATCAATTGGCACAAAACGCGGAAAAAACATGGGGAGTTTCCATTGCTAAAAGCCAATTTGACGCGCTATATCAACATTTGGCCAGCAATCGTTCTTTAAACGAATTGCAGGCACAATTCAGCGTGACTTATGTCCGTTATAGCGATGGTACGGAAGTTAAGTTTTAATTTTTATTTCCTGCTCAATAACACGGCACTTTAATTGCCGTGTTATTTTTTATTTTTTATGGCCGTCAAAATGCCCCGTAAAATATTCACTTCATTAATATTGGGTTGAGCGCGATGAAATAAACGCTGTAAACGACGCATTAATTGCTTAGGTTGTTGCGCATCTAAAAAACCAATATCAATTAATGTTTGCTCTAAATGCGCATAAAACAAATTCATTGCTTCAGCAGTGGCAGGCGCATCTAATGGATCAGATAAAGACAGCGTATTGTTTGCTGAAATTTGCGTTAAGGCTTGCACCCGCAATTCATAACATAATACTTGCACTGCGGCTGCTAAATTTAAAGAGCTATATTGTTCATCCGTAGGAATTTGTACCCAATAATGACATAATGCTAATTCTTCATTCGTTAATCCCGAATGTTCTCGCCCAAATACTAAAGAAACAGAAAAAGAATGTTTAAAAATTTCCTCAGCAGTTTCTCTCGGCGTGCGCATAGGCCACGCTAAAGAACGGGAACGCGCACTGGTGCCAAAAACAATTTGACTGTCCGCAATCGCACTTTTTAAATCAGGATAACAACAGACCGATTGTAAAACATCAACAGCCCCAGAAGCGCGAGCGGTGGCTTCGGCTGAGGGAAATGGAGCTTCGGGCGCGACCAAAATGAGTTGAGATAATCCCATATTTTTCATCGCCCTAGCTGTAGCACCGATATTTCCTGAGTGAGTAGTACCAACTAAAATAATCTTAATTTGTTTTAACCGTTCAAGCGACAATGTAAACATCTCCTTTGTTTTATTTTTTAATAAAAATCAAATCATGGCATCTAGCAAAAAAAATATAACAATCATAGGGTTATGTGGTGGACATCGCGTAGGAAAAACGACATTGGCCGCTGAATTGGCGCGTCAAAGTGCTTTTATTTTCGTGCCAACCCAAACCAGTGCAGTTTTTTTACGCCACCATTTACGCCCTGATATGCCGTTGGATTTTGCCACGCGCTTATGGATTCAAAATGAAGTTTTAACCGATGCCCAGCGGCTTTGGCAAGCGCAAACGCAAGATTTTATCACAGATCGCACGCCACTAGATTTCATTGCTTATACCTTAGCCGATATACAGGCACAAACTCCCGTTGAATTTGCCGCATTAACGGATTATATTAACCGCTGCTTTCAAGCTACATTACAGTTTTTTCATCAACTTATCTTAGTGCAACCGGGTATCCCTTTGGTGTTTGAAACGGGTAAAGCGGCTTTAAATCAAGCCTATATAGAGCATTTAAATATTTTATTATTAGGATTATTACACGATGAGCGGATGCAAAGTCATTTAATGGTTATTCCTAGGGATATGCTTTCATTACAAGATCGTTGTGATTATATTTTATCGCATTTTACCACTGTCACTTCTACTATTGAGGATTAAAATTGAATAAAAATGAGTAACAAAATGTCGTTATTGTTTCGTTATGTTGAGTTAATTTTGTATAAAACTTATGCCGATTTGCGGGCAGAAAGTGCAAGAACTTATTTAGGTTTTTTGTGGTGGATATTTGAACCCATGATGTTTATGGGAATTTTTTATATTGTGTTTGGTTTAATGCTGGGGCATAAAACAGACAATTATGTGCCATTTTTATTGGTTGGATTAACGGTTTGGCAATGGTTTAAATCATGTTTATCGCATGGTGCTAATACCATTGGGGGCGCATTATATATTACTCGCCAAGTTTATTTACCTAAAATTATTTTTCCCATTATTCTAATCTTAACAGACACCACAAAGTTTATTTTTATTTTTTCTTTGTTATTGGTTTTTTTATGGATAAATGGTTTTCCTCCTACGGTGCATTATCTGGCTATTCCGATTTTATTTATGGTGCAGATTTTATTCATTGCGGGATTTACTTTTTTATTAGCGGCGATTGTGCCATTTATTCCTGATTTACGGTTTGTGGTTGAGAATATATTAACAGCGGTTTTTTTTGGATCGGGTGTTTTTATGTCGGCGGATATTGTGCCAGAGGCTTATCGTTTTTATTATTATCTTAATCCGATGGTGAATATTATTGAGAGTTATAGAAATGTGTTAATGTACCATACTTGGCCAAATTGGACATCATTATTAATTGTGCTTATTTTTTCCCTAATAATGATTGTTATCAGCACATGGTTGGTGAGAAAATTTGAATATATTTACCCCAAGGTGACTTCATAATGTCAACACAAGAAAAAGTGGTCTCTTTAAAAAATGTAGGCGTTTTCTACAAGAAGAATCGCGGGATATTTGGTGAACCATTTTGGGCATTAAGAGATGTCTCTTTTGAGCTTTATCAAGGCGAGACATTAGGCATTATTGGACGTAATGGAGTCGGTAAAAGTACCTTATTGCGTTTAATTGCAGGGATTATTAAACCCGATTGTGGCGAAATCACCAATTACGGCTATCAAGTCTCGTTATTATCTTTGCAATTGGGTTTTATTCCTTATTTAACAGGCAGAGAAAATGCGGTTCTCAGTGGTATGTTATTGGGATTGCGTAGAAAAGAAGTGATTGAGAAATTACCTGCCATTATCGAATTCTCTGAATTAGGTGCATTTATTGAACAACCTATTTCTACTTATTCATCAGGAATGGTGGCGCGCTTAGGTTTTTCGGTTGCATTCATGGTTGACCCTGATGTACTATTAATTGACGAAGTTTTAGGCGTAGGTGATGCCGAATTCAGTGCCAAATCAACTCGCGTGATGCAAGAGAAAATTAAATCGAATAAAACCATTATATTCGTTTCTCACAATGCGGTATTAGTGAATCAATTATGTGATCGCGTCGTGTGGATAGAAGAAGGGGTGTCACGCTGTGAAGGAGAAACCGCTAAAGTATTGGCCGAATATCACAAATTCTTGTCGTTAAAGTAACTCTTATCATTTTCGTAAATAAAGCAATGCCTGAATTAAATCAAACCCAAATAACGACTGAGAAAAAAGCTAATCTTTGTGAGCAAGATTTAATTCGGGCAGGGCGTTATTTGCACGTTTTGCAGCGGGAAATAAACCAATTACGCCATTCTTTTACATGGCGAATCGGTAGCCGAATCACGGCATTTATTTTAAAGCTATTAAACCGCCAAGCAGGCACGACAGCGTTAGATGTGATAGATGGCATTTCTCCCAGCGTGTATCATTTTTTAGAAACACTGAAAACTAAACCTTATTTAGCCACGACACATTGGTTTAATACTGAAGAATATCGCGCATGGCAACAACGTTATTGTGTTTTAACGGAAACGCAAAAGAAACAGCTAAAAACCAAAGCCGCACAATTTGATTCTTCCATTCAAATTGCTGTGTTAATTTTTGTACAAGATATTTCTCAATTAGAATTAACTTTAAATAGCTTAAAACAGCAATTGTGTGATCATTGGCGTGTGATTTTATTAACCAATAAAGAAGAAGATAATAAAACGATTAAAACCCAGTATGGAAACACGTCAAAAATTAGTGTATTTTATGAAAAAAATAGTTCTGAAATTGAGCTAATAAATTCTCTATTGCGTTATTTGCCAGAGGCATTTTTTATACGCTTTAACAATGGGGATAAAATAGAAGAATATGGCATTTATAAAATGATAGAAGCCTTATATTTTGCACCCAATGCCCCTTTTTGGTATGCGGATGAAAGTCATTTAGATCATAATCATTGTTGTGAAAATCCCTATTTTAAATCAGATTGGAATATTGATTTATTTTATGCCGCGCCTTATGTGCTAGATACTGTGCTTTTTAATACTAAAAAAGTTCTAAAATTAGGTGGTTTTAAAACCAATGATGCTGATTTATTAGAATATGATATGGTGTTGCGTTTAATAGAGCAGGATAATAAAGAAAAACCTTATCATATCCCTCATATTTTATATCATAAAACAGTGCATCATGCTGTACTTAATTATGAAAATATTAAAAATAGACTGACTGCTCATTTTGAACGATTAGGGCAAATTGTGCGCATTGAGTTATATCATGCGGAATATGCGCCTTCTTTTAAAATTAATTATCCCATTCCTAATCCTAATCCATTAGTCAGTATTATTATTCCTATTCGAGATAAAGTTGAGTTATTGCAATCATTAATTAATGATTTAATGAATAAAACCGCTTATCAAAACATTGAGATTATTATTGTTGACAATAACAGTGAAAAAGTAGAAACTTTAACTTATCTTTCTAGTTTGTCCCAATATAAAAATATTTCACTTTTAACACAAAAATATCCTTTTAATTATTCAAAACTAAACAATGAAGCCGTAAAGCAAGCCAAAGGGGAAATATTGGCTTTTCTCAATAATGATTTAAAGATTATTCATGTCGATTGGTTAAGTGAAATGGTTGCCCATGCTGTACGTCCTGACATCGGCGCGGTGGGCGCAAAGCTCTATTATCCTGACGATACGCTGCAACATGCGGGAGTGCTGTTAAATTTTTCAGGCATTGGACAACATGTATTAAAACATTTTTTTCGTCAAGACACGGGCTATTGGCACAAGTTAATGCACACCCAAAATTATACCGCGGTCACGGCGGCTTGTTTGGTGATGAGAAAAACGGTATTTGAACAAGTGAATGGTTTTGAGGAAAAGTTAAAAGTGGCTTTTAATGATGTCGATTTATGTTTAAAATTAACTCAGCAACATTATCGAATTGTGTGGACACCTTTTGCTGAATTGTATCATTTAGAATCGGTAAGTCGGGGGCAAGATCAGGGCTTTTTTCAACATTTACGATTAAGGCAAGAACTGACTTTTATGCAGCGTAAATGGAAGAAAGAATTAAATCATGATCCTTATAATAACCCTAATTTAAGTCCTCTTGCTGCCAATTATCAATTGGCTTATCCGCCGAAGAAATCTTTAATTTAATATTAACCTTTTTTATTGAGAATTATATTATGCAAATTATCGTATTAGGAATGCACCGTTCAGGCACTTCTGCTGTGGCCAGATTATTAAATATGATGGGTTGTTATTTCGCGCCTGAACGTATGGAATTGCCTGCAACGGAAGCGAATCCTAAAGGTTATTGGGAACGCCGCGATGTGGTGAATTTAAATGAAGAAATTTTGACTCATTTAAAGTATAAATGGGATTTAATTGCCAATTATAATTCACAAATTTCTGTCAGCGAAAATATACCAGAATATTTTTCTTCTCGTGCTAAAGAAATTATTTTAGGTTTAGATGCCAATCGCCCTTGGATGATAAAAGACCCAAGACTTTGTTTATTAATGCCTTTTTGGCTGCCTTTGCACGAATTGCCTGTGTGTATTTATGTGTATCGTGATCCTTTGGAAGTGGCATTGTCGCTGCAAAAAAGAGAAGGTTTTAGCATTAATTATGGCTTGGCATTATGGGAAAAATATACCTTAATTGCCCTGAATGACAGCCAAACCATTCCGCGTTTTCTTGTCTCTTATCATGAGCTAATGGAAGAGCCAATTGCTACGGTTCAAAAAATGTATCAAGCCTTGCTTGATTTGCAAATTCAAGGCTTACGTTTGCCCAATGATAATGAAATATTAGCGTTTATTGATCCGCAATTGCATCATCAAAAATATCGCGCTGCTGAACATTATTCCAGTCATTTAAGTTGCGCGCAAAAACAGCTTGTGGATATGTTTGAAGAGGGGACTATTTTAACGCAAAGTCCATTGCCAAAATTATCCGCTTCGGCGCAAGAATGTTTATCCGATTATGAGTGTCAATTGTCTGTTAAACAATCGCTGAATCAATCCCGTGAGGAAACTCAGCAAGTTCATGAAAAATTGACGACGGTAGAGTCTAATTTACGCTTTAAAGAAGAATTAGTGGCTTCTTTAAGTAAAGACAAATCTGATTTGCTGAAAAAATCAGCCAAATATGAGGTAGAATTAGCAGAATTAAAGCAGGCTGCTCTTTCTCTAAAAGATCAGTATCAATCTTTGCAAAAAGAACACTCTATTTTGCAAAAAGAATGGTCTAATATTCATCACCAATCTACCGCTCAACGTGCTGAATTAGCCCAATATAAGGAAAAACTGGAAAACCAACAACAACAACAAGATATGGCTATACGAACGGTGCGGGCATTAGACGTTGATATTCGAGCGGTTTTTAATTCTTTAACGTGGAAAATTGGCGATACCATGACACGCATGGCGTTACGCTTGCTGTTTCGCCGTCCTGATAAAACCGCTAAAGATCACATTGAAGAAACCATTGCCGAATTTGGGCAGCGTTTTCAAGTCAGTGTTGGGGTTGCAGAAAAGCCGCCAGTGAGTAAACCCAATTCAAGCTCTACTTTAGAATTAGTGAGCAAAAAAATTGAGCAACGTTTTATTAAGAATTATCGACATTGGATAAATAATTATGACACGCTTAATACCAGTGTGATTAAGAAAATGGAGCATGTGATGTTGCAATGGGGAAATAAGCCCATTATTTCCATTATTATGCCCACTTATAACACGGATGAGCGATGGTTGCGTAAAGCCATTGATTCGGTTTTAAATCAAATTTATCCACATTGGGAATTGTGCATTGCGGACGACGCATCAACTTCGCCTCATGTGGCTGATATATTAAGAGAATATGCACAGAAAGATTCTCGCATTAAATTGGTTTTTCGCACGGAGAATGGGCATATTTCTGAGGCTTCTAATAGTGCCTTAGCATTAGCCACAGGTCATTACATTACCTTTTTAGATCATGATGATATGTTATCTCAACACGCGCTTTTTTGGGTGGTTGAAGATATGCAGCAATATCCCAATCATAAAATGTGGTATTCCGACGAAGATAAGGTGAATGAAAGCGATGAACGTTATGAACCTTATTTTAAATGTGATTGGAATCCTGATTTATTTTTATCGCATAATTTAGTCACGCATTTAGCGGTTTATCAAGCCGATTTAATTCATGAAGTGGGTGGCTTGCGTAAAGGTTATGAAGGGGCGCAAGATTATGATTTGGTGTTGCGCGTGATTGAAAAAATTAGTCCTGTGGAAATTCGCCACATTCCACGAATTTTATACCATTGGCGTGCCATTCAAGGCAGCACAGCCACCTCTCCTGATGAGAAACCTTACGCCTTATTGGCCGCACAAAAAGCCATTGGAGAGTTTTTACAGCGTAAAGGCATTCAAAATGCGGAGGTTTCTGAAAATCCAGAAATTAAAGGCACAATACGGGTTAAATATCCTATTCCCGACCCTGCGCCTTTAGTGAGTTTAATTATTCCTACGCGAAATGGTTTGCACTTATTGCAGCGGTGTGTGGAAAGTATTTTAGCAAAAACTTTATATCGAAAATTTGAAATTATCATTATTGATAATGAAAGTGATGATCCTGATACATTGGCTTATTTTCAACAGCTAGAAAAAGAAAAGCAGGCAAGAATTATTTCTTATCCCCATCCCTTTAATTATGCCGATATGAATAATATGGCAGTGCAGTTTGCACAAGGGGAATTGGTCGGCTTATTAAATAACGATTTAGAAGTGATTAATCCCGAATGGTTAGGCGAAATGGTGAGTCATGCGATTCGGCCTGAAATTGGCGTGGTGGGCGCACGGTTATGGTATCCCAATGAAACCTTGCAACATGCGGGTGTGATTTTGGGTATTGGCGGCTCCGCAGGACACGCACATAAAGGCTTTAAACGCGGAAATGTCGGCTATTTTGGGCGCGCAGCCTTGATTCAAAATTATTCGGCAGTGACAGGCGCGTGTTTGCTGGTGAGAAAAAACATTTTTGAGCAAGTCGGCGGATTAAATGCAGAACATTTGAAAGTGGCTTTTAATGACGTTGATTTTTGCTTAAAAACGCTGCAATTGGGTGTGCGTTGTTTATGGACTCCTTTCGCGGAATTATATCACCATGAATCGGCGAGCCGTGGTTATGAAGATACGCCTGAGAAAGTCGCTCGCTTTGAAAAAGAACGTCTCTATTTAAGAGAACAATGGCCGCAATATATTGTCGGTGATCCTGCCTATAGTTTTAATTTAACCCTAGACGCTGAAGATTTTTCTTATGCGTGGCCGCCGCGGTTGCCGTTAATCGTTTGATGGTGGCAGGAAAAAACAAAACCCCACCTCAAAAACCATTGAAGTGGGGTTTATCTTTGATTATCAGAATATTATACAACTACGCGACTAGGGACACACTTGTTGAGAAGCGTAAAACACCGCCACATTGGCAATGTCGGCATCCGTTAAGTGTTTTACCATAGGCGACATCGTGTCATTGGTACGCTGACCGTCTCGGTAGGCCGTCACCGCAGAACGGATGTAATAAGCATTTTGCCCCGCAATTTTTGGCCAAATCGGATTGACCAATTGCCCCGTCACCTGATGGCATTGTGTACAAAAACCTTCAGCCACCTTCTGACCTGCGGCGTAATCCCCTGATACGCCAACCACAGAACCTTGTCGCGGCGCGTTGGGACTGCAACGGGATTTTTCGGCATAATAAGCCGCTAAAACGGCAATGTCCGCGTCACTAGAGCGTTCTTCGTTAATTTGCGCACTCATAATCGGACTGAAACGCGAACCATCTCGATAAGCCCGCATGGTCTGTGCTAAATACTGCTCGTTTTGTCCTGCAATTTTGGGATACATCGGAGCGCGCGCGTTACCATCTTCAGAATGACACTTGACGCATTTCTTTTGCGCAATCAAAGCCGCCGCTTCATGTCCCACCGCCACTGGCACGGGGGGAGATTCTGCTTCTACCAGCGCAATATGACTGAGTAACACTAAAAAAGCCGCATGAATAAATGGCTGACGATAATTCATTTTTATCTCCTCATCTGGTGATTCTTTACAAAGAATGGCTTAACACGCTGCATGATAACCATACCTGCATTAATAATCAATTTTGTTTGCGTACCATTTTCTTGCCAATAGGACAATAACCCATTTAATATTAACACTCAATTTTTCATATTAAAATAGGGAAATGAGTGCGGTACATTTTATGTATTTCTCAGCACAGAAAAAATCAATAAATTAATAAAATAATCCCCGTGCAAAATAATAAAAAATAGTTTATTATCAAACCACATCGCCTGTTGCTTTAGCGATAAAAAACCACCACCCCTTTCTCTATTGTTACACAATGGATACCAACTTCCATGTATATGACACTCCGTCAATTGACCCTATTTCGGGCTGTGGCTGAACATTTGAGCTTTACCCGTGCCGCGGCTGAATTGTGCTTGACTCAGCCCGCAGTCTCTATTCAAATCAAACAGTTAGAAGGTCATATCGGCACGGCTCTCTTTGAACAAATCGGCAAGCGAATTTATCTCACCGATGCAGGACGAGAACTGTATGCAGCCTCTAAAGATATTTTTGCGCGCATAGATGCTTTAGAAATGTCGCTGAATGAATTGCAAGGCAGTATTAAAGGACAACTAAAATTATCCGTTGTCACCACCGCCACTTATTTTATTCCGCATTTATTCAGTGCATTTTTAAAAAAACATCCTGAGGTGAATATTCGTCTTAATGTCACCAATCGCCACAGTACGTTGGCGCGTTTGGCCAACAATGAAGATGATTTGGTGGTGATGGGACAAGTTCCTGATGATCTCACCGTGCAGACGCTCGGACAACCGTTACCTTTCTTAGAAAACTCGCTGGTGGTGGTTGCTCCCCCCGATCACCCCTTAGTGGGACAGGCGAATATTTCCTTAAAACGCTTGGCAAAAGAGACTTTTCTCGTGCGCGAACTGGGTTCAGGCACTCGTAGCGCAATGGAAACGGCCTTCACTGAACATGGCTTGGTGCTAAAAACAGGGTTTGAATTTGGCAGCACAGAAGCCATTAAGCAAGGGGTGTGTGCGGGTTTAGGTCTGTCGGTATTGTCGCGTAACACTTTGATTTTAGAATTGGCCGCAGGCACTTTATGTATTTTAGATGTGCAAGGTTTTCCGCTGCAACGCAGTTGGAATGTGGTGTATTTGAACGAGAAAAAATTGTCATTGGTGGCGCGCACGTTTTTAGATTTTCTCTTGACCCAAACAGAACAAGTCTTACGCGAAGCCAATGAACGAATTACTTATTTTCGCAATCAGGCAAAATAAATCAGGAGGTGACCATGCGCCAAATTGTATTAGACACCGAAACCACCGGCCTCGATCCCGCACAAGGACATCGCATTATTGAAATTGGCTGTGTAGAAATGGTCAATCGACGCTTAACCCAACGCCATTTTCACTATTATTTACAACCCGATAGACAAATTGATGCGGGTGCAATGGCGGTGCATGGAATTACTCATGAATTCTTGCAAGATAAACCGCGTTTTGCCGATATTGTGGCAGCCTTTATGGATTTTGTAAAAGATGCGGAATTAATTATTCACAATGCGCCTTTTGATGTGGGTTTTATTAATGCCGAATTGGCGCGTTTAAATCAAGATTGGCCAAAAATTAATGAGTATTGCGCCATCATTGATACGTTGTCTATGGCACGTAAACGTCACCCCGGGCAAAAAAATAATTTGGATGCGCTTTGTAAACGCTATCAAGTGAATAATGAACAACGGACTTTACACGGTGCGTTATTGGATGCTGAAATTTTGGCCGAAGTTTACTTAGCCATGACGGGCGGCCAAGTGAGTTTATTAAACACAGCTCAACAAATGGCACAAGCTGATTATTCTGCGACGATTCAACGAGTTACTACAGAACGCACGCCTTTGCCCATTCTTCTGGCCAACGAAGAAGAACAAGCCGCTCACGAGAAAATTTTACAAAATCTGGACAAAAGCAGCGGTGGCACATCATTGTGGCGCAGCTTGTCCAGTTAATTTTACTGTAAAAAATTTACGCCACAATAACCCTCAACAATAACGGAAAAATAAACAATAAAACACGGTGACTCACCACAGGTTATATCCCATGTCAATATTAGTCAGCAACACTCCCGCTTGGCAAGCCTTACAACAACATCAAAAACAATGGACAGGTGTATCATTACGCCATTTATTTGATGCAGATTCTTCTCGTTTCTCAACTTATTCAGTAGAAAATTCTGGCTTATTACTAGACTATTCGCGGAATTATCTGAATGCAGAAACCCGCACATTATTACTCGCTTTAGCCGAACAAATGCAATTGTCCGATTGGATTAAGCGATTGTATCAAGGCGACGAAGTCAATCACACCGAACATCGCGCCGCATTACATATGGCTTTACGTCATCGCGGTAATGCGGTGATTCGCGTCAACGGTAAAGATGTCATGCCTGAGGTTCAATCTGTATTGCAGCGCATGAAGCAATTTGTCACTGCGGTTCATCAGGGAGAATGGCGCGGCTTTACGGGAAAACGCATTGAATCGGTGGTGAATATCGGCATTGGCGGCTCGGATTTAGGCCCCGTCATGGTCACTCGCGCTTTAAAAGCCTATCATATCGGTGGTTTACGCATTCATTTCGTGTCTAACGTCGATTCCACCCATTTAATGGAAACCATTGCTGAATTAAATCCCGAAACCACGCTATTTATTATTGCGTCTAAAACTTTTTCCACCCAAGAGACCATGTTAAATGCCAATAGCGCACGCGATTGGTTTTTATCACACGCTCAAAATCCCGCCGCAGTGGCTCAACATTTCGTCGCCATTAGCACCGCAAAAGAGCGAGTCAGTGCGTTTGGCATAGACACAAAAAATATGTTTGAATTTTGGGATTGGGTGGGGGGGAGATTTTCGTTATGGTCGGCGATTGGATTGCCGATTGCTTTAGCGATTGGGATGGAACAATTTGAAGAATTTTTACACGGGGCTTATCTCATGGATGAGCATTTTTATCACGCGCCTTTTGATGAAAATTTACCCGTGTTATTAGGTTTAATTGGCGTGTGGAATAGCAGTTTTTTAGGTGCGGCGACGCAGGTTATTTTACCTTACGATTTTGCGTTGGAACATTTGCCCGCTTATTTACAACAATTAAAAATGGAAAGTCTAGGCAAAAGAGTCACCCGTCACGGAGATGTGGTTGATTACGCCACTTGTCCCATTATTTGGGGCGCAGCGGGCAATAACGGACAACATGCGTTTTATCAACTTTTGCATCAAGGCACGCATTTAATTCCTGCCGATTTTATCATTGCCGCGCACAGTCAACGCCCACTCGGCACGCACCAAGCCGCGACTTTATCCAACGCTTTAGCGCAAATTTTAGCCCTCATGCACGGCCGCAACGCCGAAGAAACCCAAACTGCGTTACGTGCCAGCGGCTTGTCAGAACAAGAGATTGTCCAGCAATTGAGTCATAGAACCTTCCCCGGTAATCAACCCAGTAACACCTTATTATATCAACGGCTATCGCCTGCGATTTTAGGCGCGTTAATCGCTTTATACGAACATAAAGTGTTTGTACAAAGCGTATGCTGGGATTTAAATCCTTTTGATCAATGGGGGGTTGAATTGGGTAAACAGGTGGCGAATGGTTTATTACCTGCGTTATTAGGACAAGGACAAGTCACGCTCCCTATTGACGGCAGCACGCAAGCCTTATTGCAACGATTGGCAAGATAAAATGACCACAGAATCACGCCATATTCGCACCGAAATTTTACTCGGCCAAGCGGCATTAGCCCATTTAAAACAACAACATATTTTAGTCGCAGGCTTGGGCGGAGTCGGCGGCTTTGCCGCAGAAGCATTAGCACGAGCGGGAATTGGACGTTTAACCTTATTAGATCACGATGTCATTGTGCCTTCTAATTTAAATCGACAATTATTGGCTTTACAATCTACTTTAGGACAAAAAAAAGCCATTGTAATGGCTGAACGATTGCGCGATATTAATCCTGAGATTGAATTGGTAATTGCCGATCATTTTTTACAACAAAATGAAGCGGCCGAATTCGTGGCGCAAGGACATTTTAATTACGTCTTAGATTGTATTGATTCTATTGCCTGTAAAGCGGCTTTAGTGGCGGCGTGTTTGCGTCAACAGGTCAAAGTGGCTTCGAGTATGGGGGCGGGAAATCGTTTGGACGTGACCCAAGTTAAAATCACGCAATTAAACCAAACGCAAGGCTGTGGATTAGCGCGAGAATTAAGGGCTTTATTAAAACAGCAACAAGTGCGTACCAATTATCCTGTGGTTTATTCGCAAGAAGTGCCGCGCTCCCCTTTACCGCACCAACACGTGGCTGCGGGTGAAGGACGGCCTCGCGCTACGAATGGAACTATTTCTTATTTACCGGGTCTTTTTGGCTTAATGCTTTCGGGTTGGGTGATTAAGGATTTATTGGCAGAAATGGAGTAAATCTGAAATAGCAAGATGATGTGATTTATAAAACCTTTGTTTTGTCAGAATCAGAATTTACAGAATTAAAAAATTTTCAAAATTTATTCTTGCAAGTCGTTTATTTTAAACATATTTTTTATTCTTTAATTCTGAAAATCCTAAAATTCTGTAAATTCTGATTCTGACAGAAAAATTTTATGAATGACTTAATTTTGGTAAAGTAAGTACCTAAAGGAAAATAATCTGGCATATCAATATTTCTACTGCCCTCCTGCAAAGATATCTACACAAGTCTATTCTGGTACTAAATTTAGCGAATGCGGAGGAGATTTTTCGGAGTAGGTTGCGGAATTGATGCAACTGGTCAACGCTGTAATTTTCAATTTAGAGTACGCAAAGATTGAAATCATGGAGACTTTCGGCATGACCTCATCCAATGACACCCAAATAACGCAAGGTAAAAAACCGCCCTCCAAAGTTGGCTGGCTGGTCGTGGCGATGAGTGTGTTTCTGTTAGGCTTAGTGGCGCATGTGTTAGGACCAGCGGCGTACAGTATCTATCCAGCCGTTGTGGTGTTGTGTGCCGCTGCGTTGGCTTTACCAGCCGCACGAAGCAAACGGCTCGCTGAAAGCAGGTTGGGGATATTCCTGTTATTGCTGTGTTTGGCAGTGGGAGTGAAATTATATACCAACCGAATATATGAGGAATATATGCAACGCTCCAAGATTATAACGGCGTTGGATTTGTTGGAGTGGCTCAAAATCCCGGTGGAAAGCTTCTATGCAACACAACACGCTTGCCCCACACCCGCGCAAATAGACGCAATGACTTCCGATAAATATGTGACAAATATCCTGCTCAACCGTCGCAATGGAGAAAAATGTATTTACATCGCTGTGTTAGACACCAAGGGCGGTTTTACTACCAACACCACGATAGGATTAGCATATCTGATTAAATCAAATACATGGAGTTGTAAAAATAAGGATACCGCTGCCACCCGGATCGATTCCATTCATTATCTGCCATCTTGGTGCAAGGACTGATGTCTCAATAAAGTCATATTAAAATCATGGAGACTTTCGGCATGACCTCCTCCGATGAAATCCAAATAACGCAAGATAAAAAGCCGCCCTCTAAAGCGAGCTGGTTGATCGTGGCAGTCATTATTTTTGTATTAGGCGCAGGGGTGTGCGGCACGGGTTCTGCCATTATGGTGTTGTTTGCCGCCGCGTTGACTTTGCCCGCTGTACTGAGCAAATGGCGCATTGAGAGTGGGCTTGGAGTCATCCTGTTATCGTTGTGTTTAGCGGTGGGGTGGTCGATATATTCCAAACATGGCTTTGGCGGCGAGTATTGGAATTATCTGCAACGCGGCAAAGTTCAAGCGGCACTGAGTTTGTTGGAGCAACTCAAATCCCCAATAGAGCAATTTTATGCGACACAACACACGTGTCCCACTCCCGCACAAATAGGTGCAGTGACTTCTAACAAATATGTGACAAATATCCTGCTCAATAATAGCAATGGGGAAAAATGTATCTACACCGCTGTGTTAGACCGCAAGAGCGGCTTTCCTGCTAATACTACACTGGGGTTAGCGTATCTCATTCAATCGAATCGTTGGAGTTGTTACAATAAAGACGCTGAGACTACTCAAATGGCCCCCATTTATCTGCCATCCAAGTGCAAAGAATAATGAAAATCTTATTATCACTGTTTGTTTTGCTGATCGGTTTTTTGGCAACGGGGATTTATCTACACGAGACATTAGAGCAACAAGCGACAGCATTCTGCGATGCAATTCCTTTGGCAACTCCGATTGATGTTACGCATTTCAAGCAAACCGTGTTGCACACTCAGCCTACAACAATTGGTGGGGCGGGTCTAACCGATTACAGCTTTCACATCAATGCGTATCATGATGTCATCACGGAACAGAAGATTGCTGCATCTGGCATGGACAAATTTCTCAATGAGGTGGGAATAAAGTCGTCAGCAGAAGATCGGCAACTGTACATCGTGGCATGGTTCAGCAGTTTTATGCCCTATACTGGATATGCGTGTGAAATCCGTCTGGAACAACAGCGTGTCAGCAGCAAGCACCTGTTTATTGCAGACTAAACGATTGAAGAACACAGGATAAACTAAACGACGCTGCACATACGCATTAATGGTGCATACATCGCTCCCAAGTAAAAAATGCTCATACCGCTACTTAAAATTAATAAACTGTGTGATAAACGCAGTAAATAGACCGTTGGTGTTTGTGTGTGTTGGGAATGTACTGAAAACAACAATACCAACAACGCGGTCAACGGTAGTAACATGATGTATGGATGGAGAATAATTGCGAGCTTTGTAATCCTTGGTAGATCGCCGCCAAAATCTTCAAATAAAGCTATCATATCAGGCACCAGCCAAAAAATCGCTAAACCTGTTGCACTGACAATTAAGGTGTCAATGGTAATCACACACACGCTGTTTTGCCCGGAACGTGAAAAATAAAAACGTTGCACCAACCAAGTAAGCACAACGGCTACTATTATCAAAAATGCAACAGTGAGCAAATCGTTAGACATATTTCTGTCGGCTCGTGTGGCAAATAAATAGGCAAACAAAACCAACGTCCAAATTGCCATTACAAAAATAAATGCGGTGAGTTTACGCAAGAACAAAAACATGTAAGGATACCTCTACAAAGACGGATTAATAGCTCAGTCGGTCATTTGCATGATAGAGTAAGTCACACTTACAAATTTAAAAGGGTTGAATGTAGAATTTTTAGATGTGCAAAGTTTTCCGCTGCAACGCAGTTGGAATGTGGTGTATTTGAACGAGAAAAAATTGTCATGGGTGGCGCGAGTGAAAATTCTGAACGATTTTAGTCGCTATTAAATCATTCATAAAATTTTTCTGTCAGAATCTGATCTCACCCCCACGCCGAAGTATGGGCGCGAGAAAAACACTTAACTCATTGAAATTAAGATTTTACTTGGCGGGTGCGTTCTTGAAAAGTTTGTAAATCAGTGGCTTCGGCGCGAACCGCATCTGAAACATTTGAGGACATATCAGGCGTTTCCGCATAAACCACACCCGAAAGTATACAGCATACTGCACCCATTAACCCATTTCTTAATCTGTTTTTTTGCGGGATAGACCACATTTTATTATCACCTATTTTTTGCGAATCACTGGATTTGTCACGTTAATCCTGTTATCGCAAAACAGTGACCAGATTTATTTTTTCGGCTATCCGATTATTTTTTATGGATAAAAATAAAAAAAGATCACTTTACAGACTAAACTTTTTTATTCGGAAATGTGCCACCTGTCGATTTTTAGTCAAACCCAAATCAATTCCCACCCTATAAGTGTATTATATTATGTCTCAACTGACTGCGCGCCAACTCGACATTTTAAGCCTGATCCACCATTGGATGCGCACGGAAGGACGACCGCCCACGCGGTCGGAAATTGCGGCGGCTTTTGGTTTTAAATCGCCCAATTCTGCCGAGCAGCATTTAAAAGCCCTTGAACGCAAAGGTGCATTGACATTAAGCCCGGGTCGGTCGCGGGGAATTCAATTGGATGAACAAGCCTTGTTGAGTCTACAAATGGAATCTCCGCCGCCTGTTTCACCACTGAATTTGCCTGTGATTGGGCGCGTGGCCGCAGGGATGCCGATTTTGGCACAAGAACACATTGACATGTTTTACCAAGTTGATCCGCACTTGTTTCGTCCCGCCGCCAACTATTTGCTGCGGGTGCAAGGACAGAGCATGAGAGATGCGGGAATTTTGTCGCACGATTTATTAGCCGTGCATCAAACGCATCGCGTCAATCAGGGACAAATTGTTGTGGTACGCATTGAGGAAGAAGTGACTGTAAAACGCTTTCACGGTATCAACGACAATCACCTGCATTTATCGCCCGATAATCCAGAATTCGATCCAATGGTGCTTGATTTATCGCGGCAACAAGTGGTGATTGAAGGCGTGGTGGTGGGAGTGATTCGTAATTATACGGAAACCAGTTGATTCATTCACAAACTGCACCTGACAAAAAGGGGGCGTTAATTGAATCGCCCATTGTCCCGTAGCATGACGCAACCACAATCGCCCCCCTTCACAAACCCCATTGGCGCGGTAAATAATGGGCTTTTCTGTCACCATAGACCAACCCTCAGCCCATTCAATAGGTGCTTTGGTTAAGCCTAATTCTGTCGTTTCATGACTCAATACAAAACTTAAAGAATGACTAAACGCATGAAATCCTAAACGATTGATTTGCGCCACCACATCATCTCGTTGATAACTCACTTGTAAGGTTTGATAAACCTGCGTTAAACGCGGCAAAGCCAACCCTGCAATGAGTCCCAAAATAAACAAAACAATTAATAGTTCTAATAAAGTAAAACCTTTTCTTTTTTGCATTTTTCTCTTTTTCTCTGCACAAAAAAGGACAATACCATAAAATAGATATTGTCCTTTATATTCAGCATGTAAAAAATCATTACATCGTATAAGTCGGTTTTTCAGAGCGATTATAAGCCCCTAATAACTTCTCAATTTTCTCGCGGGTCATGCCCTTATCCACATCGCCAAAATGAATCCCAATTCCCGCAGGACGATTGCCCACCGTGCCTTTAGGATTAATCCAAACCACTTTACCCGCAACAGGCGTTTTTTCCCCATCATTCATCAAGGTTAATAACACAAAAACCTCATCACCCAAACGATAAGATTTTTCCGTCGGGACAAACAAACCGCCTTGTTTTAAAAAGGGTAAATAAGACGCATAAAGCGTGTTTTCATCAGTAATATGCAAAGTCAGCATATTCCGCTTCATTCCACCGGGACGCGGCATCATTATTTCCTCAAGGGTAGTGTGGTTTCGACAAAAGTCATCGTGACGACTTCTAATAAACTTTGCGGCTTAATATTTGCCGTGCTGTTGAATAAACGATAATGTTCTCCTAATAATTCTAATAACTCAAAACTTTTTTTCAAGTCTAATTGCTGAGAAAAAAACTCAATTCGTGATAGTTGATCGTGATTGACCAGCCATTGTTTTTGTGCCGTAGAGCTAAAACGAATCACATCCATTAACCAAGTGATTAACCAATATAATAAATAATTGATATTGTATTGTGACCATTGTTGTGCGGTTTTGACGGGGTCAATTTTTCCTTGAATTAATCCGTCTATATCGTTAAACACCGCGCGGCGAATTTTCATATCTTCGCCTTGTGCCAATACCAAAGCGGCTAATGGTGCATTTAGGGTCAATTTTAATAACAAATCAATATCCTGTTCTGGTTCTAATTGCGCTTGTAACCATGTATTAATTTCCGTTTGATTCACTCGACCTAAATCAAAACGTTGGCAACGGCTGCGAATGGTGGCTAATAATTGCATGGGGCGGTGACTCACCAGAATTAATAATGTATTGTCTGGCGGTTCTTCTAATAATTTTAATAAACCATTCGCCGCATTTTGATTCATAGCCTCAGCGGGTTCAATTAATGCAATTTGATAACCGCCATAATGCGAGGTGAGTGTGCAGAATTGAATTAATCCGCGCACTTGATCAATTAAAATATTTTGACTGTTTTCCAATGGATTTAAGCGGATAAAATCAGGATGATGCCCCGCAGATAATAAATGGCAACCACGACAATGTCCGCACACGCTGCCATCAGGACGCACGTCTTGACACAACAACGCGTAAACCAACTGTTCAGCCAGTTGCGTTTTACCCAAGCCGCGCTGCCCGCCCAACAACAGCGCGTGGGGTAAACGCTTCTGCTGATGCGCGGTCATTAAGGTCTGCCAATGCGGCTGCAACCACGGCAATATCGCAGCGGGTTTCACGGATTTTCTACCCGCAACCGATCCAAACCGTATAAGTAGAAAATCTCCCGATTTAATAAATCACCAATCGCTTTCATTCGTGCTTTAAATTGCTGCACAATAGGGCTATTGTCTAATTCTGGATTCACAATTTCTGGCACCATAATTAATACCAGTTCAGTGCGTTGATAATTTTTAGTACGCGAAGAAAATAAGGTGTCTCCAAATAAGGGAATGCGATTTAAACCGGGGATGCCTTCTTGCGAATTATTATAACGGTCTTGAATTAATCCCCCAATCACAATCGGCGTGCCATTACGCACCACCACTAAGGTTTGCACTTTGCGTTGATCAAAAGAAGGATTTCCGCTACGTGTGGGGCCTAAACTGGAAATTTCTTGGGAAATTTTTAAGTTAATAATTCCATCGTCATTAATGCGTGGCTCTACCGATAAAATAACGCCCACACTTTCATATTGCGGCCCCGAATTCACCAATTGTCCCGTGGAGGTGACATTCGTGGCACCGGGGATGGGTTCACGCGATCCCACTTCAATGCGCGCTTCTTCGTTATTCCGCACCAAAACCGACGGGCGAGATAATACGCGAACATCACTGTTTTGCGTGATTAAATTAAGCAGCGCATTTAATCCCCCCGATAAGTAATTTAAAGTAAATCCTGTCAACCCCCCCACGCTAATCGTGGTGTTATCAGTGCTTGCAGACACGTTAGCGGGCAAATTTCCCCCTGGCGGACTGGTGTTAAAACCGACCGTTCCCCGATCATTGCCCAGAATCCCTTGCCAATCTACGCCGTGTTGCGTGGCTTCATTCAGTGTCACTTCGGCAATCACCACATTCACCATCACTTCTTTAGGCGCACGATCTAGGATGCGAATGGTTTCTAGTAATTGGCGATAATCACGCGGCGTAGCGCGGACAATTAAGCTATTGGTTTTTTCATCCGCCGTGACTTTGACCATTAATTGAGCGGATACCGCGCCTGTGGGCGTGGCATTGGGAGTGGGGGAGGGTGTATTTTCTACTATTGTCACTCCGTTTTCGGTTTGGAAAAAAGAAGACACGGGCGTGGTTTCTTCTGTGGTCTCTTCGGTTTGTCCTAAGCGATCCTCGTCTTGATCCGATTCAAACACGCTGGATAAGGTTGAAGCCAAATCTTTTGCGTCTAAATTACGCACGTTATAAATAAATACTTGTTCAGTACTTTCTTCACTGCGTTCGTCGAGAATATTCACCCACATTTCCACTTCTTTAAAGCCGCTATTCGGTGGCGCAATAACCAGTAAGGCGTTAATGCGTTCTAATGATAAAACTTGGTAGGCAATCGGGATATTATTCCCTGACATGGCTTGTAAGATTTTATCTAAATCGGCTTGTACTTCTGCGGCTTTGCTGTTTTGTAGTCGAAATAAGCGCATTCCACGGTGGCGAAAAGGGTCAGCATCGATGATTTTTAATAATTGGTTGACCCGCTCAATGCGATCTGGCGTGGCAATGATGCCGATAATATTTAAACTCGGTAAGCTCAACACGCGCCCTGTCGGTTGCAACAGCGGGGTCAGCACGTTGATCGCCGCATCGGCCGCAATGTAACGCAAGGGCGTGATTTGCAGCACTTCAGCAGAATTACGCCCTAAAACACTGCTGGCTTCGCCGATGGTGCCGGGCAAACCTGCGCCGAGACCTTCTTTTTTAAAGTGGTACACATTGCCTTTGCGCTCCATCGATACGCCCGCATCGACGAGTAAGAGTTGCAATAAAGGCCACAAATCTTCGCGCTTTAATTTATTTTCAGGTGCGGTGCGAAGGGTGACTTTATCGGCAATGCTAGGGTCGATAACGGTAGAGATTTCTAAGGCAGAAGCAATGGTTTCAATGACTTGTCGCAATTCGCCTTGTTCAAAATTTAATTCAATCGTGGCATTGGAATCTAATTGAGATAAGTCTAAGCCCTGCGCTTGGCGATCAGGCCAGTCGGGTAATGCGCCTGTTTGGTTGACTTCTCTTAGGGGTGAAGGGGCAGGCGCGGATAATTCGACAATGGGCGAGCCTTGAGTTTTATTGGGGTCATCGGTGGGGACTATGCCCATGCGTGCCAACTCTAAAGCGGTCAGGGGTTCGGGGGGGTTGGGTGGTGTGGCACAACCCGCTATCCACAATGTCTGACAGAATAAGGCCATCGGTATATAACGCTTAATCAACATAAACGGTCTCTTTTTTAAGGGAATTTTTTTAAATCGGGGAATTAATACTGCAATTGATTAATACTAAATACCGCAGATAACATCACGATAACAATCGTCCCCACCAACACACCCATTAATACAATCAATGCAGGTTCGGCCAAGGCCACTAAACGGCTGGTTTTTTGGGTGACACTGGCATCAAAGGTTTCGGCTAATTTTTCTAAGATGTCGGCCGTGCGTCCTGATTCTTCGCCCACGATAATGAGTTGAGAAAGTAAGACTGGAAAAGTGCCTTCATTCGACAAGGCTTTACCCAAGCTGGTACCACCGCGCACGGCTTCTTCGGCGTGAGCAATGGTGTGATTTAACACTTGATTTTCAATCACGCCGCGCACGATATGCAAACTTTTTAATAAGGGAATTCCCGCCCCCAATAACGATCCCAATGTGCGGCAAAATCGAGAGGATTCTGCTTCTAATAATAATCCACCTAATAAGGGTGTTGAGAGTAAAAATTGGTCGCGTTGCAAGCGGGTTTCTTCTTGTTTATCTAATAATTTCCACGCATAAATCAATAAGAAGGGCAAGGGGATGAGCAGCCATCCCCATATTTTTAGCCATTGACTGATGTTTAATAATAAGGCGGCCGCGGGCGGTATGGCCGTTCCCATATTGTCAAACATGGTGGCAAATTGCGGCACGACATAAACCAATAATAAAATGACACTGAGTAATCCCACCACCGCTAATATCATGGGGTAGATTAAGGAACTGATCACGGTGCGTTTTGCGGTATCGGCTGAGGTCATGAAATGGGCTAATTTGGGCAAGAGTCGATCTAAAATTCCGCCCTCTTCTCCCGCATGTACCATATTGATATACATACGGGAGAAGTAATGGGGATAAGCCTGTAAGGCATCGGCTAAACTTTTGCCTTCTTTGACCGATTGACGTAAATCGGCAATGAGTTGCTGCATGAGGGGTTTGGCGTTGATATTTTCTAATAAGGCCAAGGCGCGATCCATCGGGACATGCGCCTCGACTAAGGTACACAAGCCATTGGTAAAGTCGATAATATCACGGTTAGTCACGCGCTGTTGAAATAAGCCTTGTGTATGAGGGTCGGCTTGCTGTTCGACTTTTAGCGGAATGAGTTGTCGATTTTGCAGGCTATTGACGACTTCTTGCTCGGTTTCGGCACTGAGTTGGCCGCTGAGAATTTTGCCGTTGATATCGCAGGCTTGGTAACTATACTGATGTAAGGCCATGGATATTCCTCGAACGGGCTAAGTGGCGCGAGTCACTCGCACGATTTCTTCGGGCGTGGTGATTCCGTTGTACAATTTTTCTAAGGCATCGCCGCGTAGGGTGCGCATTCCTTCTTGAATGGCTTGGACGCGGATTTGATTGGCATCGCCACCGCTGCTGATGACGTGGCGCACGGAATCGGAGACAGGCAAAAATTCGTACAAACCCAATCGCCCCCGATAGCCCGTATTGGCGCACCGCTCACAGCCGCGCCCGCGGCGAATTGTGGGACAATCGCTGACTCGAATTCCCAATAAATTGGCTTCGTCTTCGGTCAAGGGCTGCGATTCTGCACAATGTAAACAGACTTTGCGCACCAACCGCTGCGCCATCACAGCCATTAAACTGGAACTGATGAGATACGTATCAATGCCCATGTCTTGTAAACGAGTGATCGCCCCGGCTGCATCATTCGTGTGTAAAGTAGAAAAAACCAAGTGACCCGTTAAAGCGGATTCAATCGCAATTTCAGCGGTTTCATTGTCTCGAATTTCCCCCACCATGATAATATCGGGGTCTTGCCGCACAATTGAACGTAAACCCGCCGCAAAAGTTAAACCAATTTTGGCATTGACATGAATTTGCGTGATGCCATCTAATTGATATTCCACGGGGTCTTCGATGGTAATAATTTTTTGCGTTCCCGTGTTAATTTTTTCCAGCGTGCCGTATAAAGTCGTGGTTTTGCCGCTTCCCGTGGGGCCTGTGACCAAAATCATGCCGTGCGGCTGTTGAATGATGCGATTAAACGGTTTTAACACATCCAGCGGCATTCCTAATTTATCCAGTTCAACGTGTACATCACTGCGATCAAGAATACGCAACACCACTGATTCCCCATGCACACCGGGTAAAGTCGAAACCCGCATGTCTAGCGAACGTTCGCCTAAACTGTATTGAATTCGTCCATCTTGCGGCAGGCGTTTTTCGCCGATGTCTAAGCGTGCCATGAGTTTGACCCGCGAAGTCACTGCCGCTTGCACATTGGCCGGTAAACGCTCGATATTCACCATCACACCATCAACGCGACAACGCACAACTAATTGTTTTTCTTCGGGTTCAAAGTGAATATCACTGGCGTTTAAATCCAAAGCGCGTTCCATTAAATGATTCACCATGCGAATCACCGGCGCGTCCGAAGCCAAATCACGCAAATAATCATTGTCAAATTCGGCAATGCCTTGTGCATTGGCATTATTTTCAATTTCAGGAGCTAAACGCGCCCGCCAATGTTTAATTAAGCGTTCAACTTGATCTTCAGGAGCGCGTTGGAAATGGATATGTTGTCCCAATAAAAAACGAATTTTTGCCCGATCTTCAGCATCTGGAGCTTGATGAAATAATAAACAGGGATTCTCAGGAAATTGTTCAATCGGCGCGATGCCTTTCTTGGATAATAACTGAGTAAATAAGGGTAAATTTAATTGAGCCAATGACATAAACATTACCCCGTAGGCAGCATTTCAATAAGACGACTAAATCCCGTGACTTTCATATCGACATTAAGCCGATTATTCTGTCCCACTCGCACATCCATATACACCACAATTAACCGTTCTGGCGCGTTATTTAAGGCTTGTAAATAATTAATAAGCGAGGCCGAATCAGTTTGTAATTGTACCGATTGCGTGACCAGCATCCATGAGGGATTCAGATTAAATTCAGGCACGGCCATAGATTGTACATTTAACTGATGTTGGCGAGCGACATCGCGCAAAATCCCTTGTAAACGCGCCGCGACCAAGTCTTGCGTGCCGCCTTGCAATAAGCCTGCATTCACTTTGGCTAGGTTATCGGAAGCCTGTCGATGGGCTTCTTCCCACATTTGCGCGGCTTGTCCTAATTGTTGATAACGCACGAAATCATTTTCAATTTGGGCAAGATTTTGTCGATAATTATCAATCAGCCGCGCTCCCGCTGGAATGATCACAAACGGGAGCATATAGCCTAAAAAGATAAATAACATTATCGTGAATAAACGCTTTTCTTTTGCCGTCAAGGGAAATCACGTCCTGAATATGGATTAAAGTGTCAATTAAGAAAAAATAAGCGCGTTAAATTGCTTGTATTTTTAATACTTGGGCTTCTAATTGTTGTATTGACGCGCTCATGTCTGCCAAACGTTGTTGTTCGGTGGCGATAATCTCGGCGGGGGCGCGAGAAATAAAATTAGGATTTTGCAATTTCTCATTGGATTTGGCAAAATCTTTACGAATTTTTTCTAATTCTTTATTTAAGCGTTTTAATTCCGCTTCTTTATCGATTAAGCCGGCCAGTGGAATTAACACCCGCATTTCCCCGACCAATGCCAGCGCAGATTCAGGGGCATTCACCGACGCGTCTAACCATTCAATGCGTTCTAAGCGCGCCAAACGGCTAATTAACACATCATGCCGTGCCAAGCGTTGGGCATCTTCGGCAGAACCATTTTGTAATAACACGGTTAATAATTTGCCCGGTGCAATGTCCATTTCCGAGCGAATGCGTCGCACACCTAACACAAATTGTTTTAACCACTCAATTTCCTGTTGCGCTTGGGAATCAATGAGATCAGCTTGACCTTGCGGATAAGGTTGTAGTGATACGGTTTCGCCTGAAACGCCCGCCAACGGCGCGACTTTGTGCCACAATTCTTCCGTTAAAAACGGCATGGTAGGATGGAGTAAACGCAAAATGGTTTCCAAAGTGCGCACTAACGTCCGTCGTGTCCCCCGTTTAGCGGCAATACGGAACTCTTCACTTTGCAATACGGGTTTAGATAATTCTAAATACCAATCGCAATATTCATTCCATACAAATTCATATAACACATTCGCCATTAAATCAAAACGATACTGTTGAATATGGGTAGCGACATCACGCGCCACTTCTTGCGTTAAGGCAATAATCCAACGATCCGCATCAGATAATTCAATCGCAGCATTCTGATCCAATCCCGTATCCTGATCTTCGGTGTTCATTAACACATAACGGGTGGCATTCCACAGTTTATTACAAAAATTACGATAGCCTTCAATACGCGCCAAATCAAACCGAATATCACGCCCTGTTGAAGCTAAGGCCGCGAAAGTAAAGCGTAACGCATCCGTACCAAAGGCAGGAATACCTTGTGGGAATTGTTCACGGGTACTGCGTTCAATTTTCGGTGCCATTTCGGGCTGCATTAAGCCTGTGGTTCTTTTGGCCACTAAAACTTCTAAAGACACGCCATCAATTAAATCTAAAGGGTCTAATACATTGCCTTTAGATTTAGACATTTTCTGCCCTTCAGAATCTCGAATTAAGCCGTGAATATAGACTTCTCGAAACGGCACATCTCCCATAAACTTTAGCCCGAACATAATCATTCGCGCCACCCAAAAGAAAATAATATCAAAGCCTGTGACTAATACGCTGGTCGGATAAAATGTATTTAATCGCTCGGTATTTTCTGGCCAACCGAGGGTAGAAAATGGCCACAATGCCGACGAAAACCACGTGTCCAACACATCATCGTCTTGCGTTAAAACCACAGAACTGTCCAATTGATACTGTTCTCGAATACTGGTTTCATCATAACCGACATACACATTGCCCGCTTTATCATACCATGCAGGAATACGATGCCCCCACCAAATTTGGCGGCTAATACACCAATCTTCGATATTATTCATCCAGTCGAAATAAGTTTTACTCCAATTTTCAGGAACAAAACGAATTTTTCCTGTTTCTACGGCCTCAATGGCCATTTTAGCCAAGGGTTCAACTTTAACATACCATTGATCGGTTAATAACGGTTCAATTACAGCATGACTTCGGTCGCCGCGAGGCACCATTAATTTATGCGGCTTTACTTCTACCAATAAGCCACAAGATTCAAAATCAGTGACAATTCTTTTACGCGCTTCATATCGATCCATTCCCCGATAGGCTTTAGGCGCATTGTCATTAATCCGCGCATCTTCGGTAAAAATATTAATCATCGGCAATTGATGCCGTTGTCCCACCGCATAATCATTAAAATCATGCGCGGGCGTAATTTTCACACAACCCGATCCGAATTCAGGGTCAACATAATCATCAGCAATAATGGGGATCATTCGTCCCGTAAAAGGCAATTCAATTTCTTTACCAATTAAATGCTGATAACGCGGATCATTCGGATTCACAGCGACGGCAGTATCACCCAACATGGTTTCGGGACGGGTGGTCGCCACCACCAACGAATCCGATCCATCGGCTAAAGGGTAACGCAAATGCCACATTTTCCCGTCTTCTTCTTGCGAAATCACTTCTAAATCAGACAGTGCCGTGTGAAACACGGGATCCCAATTGACCAGACGTTGACCGCGATAAATTAAACCTTCTCGATACAAACGCACAAATACCTCACGCACCGCATGAGATAAGCCCTCGTCCATCGTAAACCGTTCATGTTCCCAATCCAACGACGCGCCCAAACGACACAATTGCCGTTTGATATGTCCACCCGATTGGGCTTTCCATTGCCAAATTTTATCGACAAACGCATCACGGCCGACGCTGTGTCGGGTCATGCCTTGCGCACCGATTTGTCTTTCAACAACCATCTGCGTCGCAATACCCGCGTGGTCTGTTCCCGCTTGCCATAAGGTATTGTCGCCGCGCATCCGATGATAACGGGTGAGCAAATCCATTAACGTATCTTGGAAAGCATGTCCCATGTGCAGCGTGCCAGTCACATTGGGCGGGGGGATCATGATGCAATAAGGCTGTCCGCTGCCGCTGGGGGCAAAATAGCCTTGTTTTTCCCAAATGTCGTACCAATGTGGCTCAATGGTCTGCGGGTTGTAGGTCTTTTCCATAGGATACGTGTACTTGCTCAAGGTTGAAAGATTTTAAAGATGCCAAATTATAGCACTATGCACGCGAGATTGAATCACCGCATCAATCGACCCCATCAAATCTCTTCGACCCATGTGACTGTCCATCCTATAATAGCCCCCATAACGTCTATGTACCCAACCCTTCCTTCTCAACTTTTTATTCACGGTCTCTCAACCATGTCCACGCTCTCTCACACTTTTTTCGCCTTACTCCAACGTGATTTAACGCTCTATTATCGCCATCGGGCTGAACTCATTCAGCCGCTGCTTTTCTTTCTTATTGTTATTACCTTATTTCCTTTGGGCATTAGTCCTGAAATGCGCCTCTTAGCGCAAATTGCCCCAGGCATCATTTGGGTGGCTGCTTTATTGGCCGCTATGCTTTCCTTAGACAGCCTTTTTCGCTCCGATTTTGAAGACGGCACCCTAGAGCAATTGGCTTTATCGCCCCATGCTTTACCCGTATTGGTATTGGCGAAAGTCTTGGCACATTGGTTGGTCACGGGCTTTCCCTTATTACTGCTGGCACCGCTCTTGGGTGAATTATTGTTTTTGCCTGAAACCGCGGTGTTGCCTTTACTTCTCACCTTGCTGTTGGGAACGCCTATTTTAAGTTTGATCGGTGCCATTGGCGTGGCCTTAACGGTGGGTTTACGGCGCGGCGGGATGTTATTGTCGCTTTTAGTGCTACCTTTGTACATTCCTGTGTTGATTTTTGCGGCCAATGCTGTCAATGTAGCAGCCAGCGGCTTTCCGATTAGCGGACAACTTTTTTTGTTGTTGGCTTTACTGAGTTTAGCGGTGACGCTGTCGCCGTTTGCTACGGCGGCGGCTTTACGGATTAGTTTAAGTTGACTCTGATCAGATTAAATTTGATTGGATTTTTAGTGTTGAATTGACTTAAATTAACCCTTTCTTTTTGTAAAAATCACACACGATAGTTTTAAAGATTATGTGGGCTTTTGTTAATCGTTTGTCTTCTCCAAGAAATTTTTACCATTTCGCTGGTCGATGGATTCCATGGTTGGGTGCGGCAACGGTATTGCTGTTGGCCGCGGGATTATATGGCGGCTTGGTGTTGGCTCCTCCCGATTATCAGCAAGGAGAGAGTTTTAGAATCATCTATGTGCATGTCCCCGCCGCGTGGTTGGGCATGTTTAGCTATGCGTTTATGGCGGGTGTGGGCGCGATTGGTTTGATTTGGCGCATCAAGTTGGCCGAGGCCATGGCCGCCAGTGTCGCACCGATTGGGGCCTCTTTTGCCTTTCTTGCGCTGGTGACCGGTGCCTTGTGGGGAAAACCCATGTGGGGCGCGTGGTGGGTGTGGGATGCGCGCTTGACTTCGACGTTGATTTTATTTTTTCTCTATTTGGGCGTGATCGCGCTCAATACGGCGATTGAAGATAAACGCAACGCGGCGCGTGCCAGTGCGGTGTTGGCGATTGTGGGGGTGGTGAATATTCCAATTATTGTTTATTCGGTGGAATGGTGGAATACTTTGCATCAAAAAGCGACGATCAGTATTATCAAATTCCAAGCCCCGTCTATTCATCTGGATATGTTGATTCCCTTGTTCATCATGGCATTGGCTTTTAAGTTGTTTTTCTTTACAGTATTATTCATGCGCACTCGTGGCGAGTTGTTAGATCGAGAGCGTCATAGTCGTTGGGTGCAAGAATTGGTCGGCGACGCGACGCAAATGGCGGTGTTGAAACCTTCTGATCGGTCTGATGATTTGTCGATGAATGGGCGTTAATTTTAGGAGGATGTGCAGTCAAAATGGGTGAGTTTTTTGAAATGGGAGGATATGGTTTTTATGTGTGGACAAGTTACGCGCTCTTTGCGATTGTGTTTGTCGGCAATGTCCTCGTGGCGTGGAGACGCGAACGGGCGTTTCTTAACAGTTTAAGTCGTAAAGTGCGGAGAAAACAAAATGAGCTTTATCACTCTGACGCGCAAGCATAAACAGCGTTTAATGGTGGTGGTGCTTTTGGTGGTGGGCATTGCCAGTGCGGTGGGATTTGCTTTGATGGCGTTTCAGCAGAATATGTTGTTTTTCTTTAATCCCTCTGAGGTGGTGGCTGGCCATGTTCCGACGGATCGCACGATTCGCGTCGGCGGTTTGGTGACGACAGGTAGTGTGAAGCGGGCTGAGGACAGTTTGCTGGTGGAGTTTACGGTGACGGATACGCAGCATGTTGTTCCTGTGCAGTATGAGGGGATTTTGCCTGATTTGTTCCGCGAGGGGCAGGGGATTATTGCCATTGGGCGTTTACAGCCAGATGGTACGTTTAGCGCGCAGGAAGTGTTGGCCAAGCATGATGAGACGTATATGCCGCCTGAGGTGGCTGATTCGTTAAAAGCCGCGCAGGCCGCTCAAGCGCAGGTTAAAATGCCTGAGAGTCATCAGGCGAATTGATGATGATGGTTTGACGATGTTTTTTTCGACGGGCGTTGTTGGCGCGGAGAATGGACATCGTCGTTTTTTTTTGGATATTATTTTTTTTACAGGTATGGCAGTGATGATTCCTGAAATTGGTCATTTTGCGTTGGTGTTGGCGTTGGCGTTGGCGGTGGTACAGACGGTTTTTCCGTTATTGGGTACGGTCAAGGGCGTTGCCAATTGGACGGCGGTGGCGCGGCCGGCGGTTTATGGTCAGGTGTTTTTTTTGACCTTAGCTTATGTTTGTTTAACGACTAGTTTTATTCATTCTGATTTTTCAGTGGCTTATGTCGCCAATCATTCTAATACGCAATTGCCGTTGATTTATCGGATTGTCAGTGTGTGGGGGGGGCATGAGGGGTCATTGTTGTTGTGGGTGTTGGCGTTGGCGTTGTGGACTTTGGCGGTGGCGCGGTTTAGTGAGGCGTTGCCGCGGGATGTGTTGGCGCGGGTGTTGAGTGTGATGGGGTTTGTGAGTGTGGGGTTTTTGTTGTTTTTGATTGTGACTTCTAATCCTTTTGAACGTCTTAATCCTGCGCCGCTTGAGGGGCGTGATTTGAATCCGTTGTTGCAAGACCCTGGGTTGATTGTGCATCCGCCGATGTTGTATATGGGTTATGTGGGGTTTGCGGTGGTGTTTGGGTTTGCGATTGCGGCGTTGATTGGGGGGCGGTTAGACAGTGCGTGGGCGCGGTGGTCGCGGCCGTGGACGTTGGTGGCTTGGGTGTTTTTGACTTTGGGGATCGCGTTGGGCAGTTGGTGGGCGTATTATGAATTGGGTTGGGGGGGATGGTGGTTTTGGGACCCGGTAGAAAATGCGTCGTTTATGCCGTGGTTGGTGGGGACGGCGTTGTTGCATTCTTTGGCGGTGGCTGAAAAAAGAAATACTTTTAAGGCGTGGACGGTATTGTTAGCGATTTTTGCGTTTTCTTTGAGTTTGTTGGGGACGTTTTTGGTGCGTTCTGGGGTGTTGACTTCGGTTCATGCGTTTGCCACTGATCCTGCACGGGGTTTATTTATTCTTATTTTCTTGGGTGTTGTGGTGGGTTTGTCGCTGAGTTTGTATGCGTGGCGTGCGCCGACGATTGTTAATCGTGGGAATTTTTCGCTGTTTTCTAAGGAAAGTTTGTTATTAAGCAATAATTTATTGTTAGTCGTTATTTGTGCCAGTGTGTTATTAGGGACGCTTTATCCGTTATTTTTAGATGCGTTAAATTTGGGGAAAATTTCGGTAGGGCCGCCTTATTTTGATACGGTTTTTCTTTTGTTAATGTCGCCGTTATTGGTTTTATTGGGATTAGGCCCTTTGGCGCGTTGGAAACAAGATGATCCTAAAACGCTGATTTGGCGATTGCGCTTTATTATTTTGCTCAGTGTGGGTTTGGGTTTACTTGTTCCTTTTCTTTTTATGGGAATGGTGGGTTTAACGGTGTTTCCGGGGTTAGCGGTGTCGTTTTGGGTTATTTTAACCAGTATTCAAGCGGTACGAGAAAGATTACGTTATAAAACCAATCCATGGCAAGCGTTTATCAGTTTGCCGGGGGGGTTTTATGGAATGACGATGGCCCATATTGGTGTGGCGGTGTTTGTTATTGGCGTGGTGGTGTCTAATGCGTTTAGTACGGAGAAAGATGTGCGTTTAGAGCCGCATGTGGAATTGGATTTGGCGGGGTATCATTTTATTTTTGAAGGGGTGGAGAGTTTGCGTGGCCCGAATTATACCGCCGAGCGGGGGCGTGTTATTGTGCAGCAAGATGGGCGCGATGTAACGGTGTTATTCCCTGAAAAACGCACTTATTTAGTTCAAACGATGCCGATGACGGAAGCGGATATTCATGTGACGTTATTCCGTGATATTTATATTTCTTTAGGCGAGCCATTAGGCGCGAAAGGCGCGTGGAGTGTGCGTATTTATCATAAGCCGTTTGTGCGTTGGATTTGGTTGGGGGCATTATTGATGGCTTTGGGGGGATTATTAGCCGCAGGCGATGCGCGTTATCGTCGGGTAAAAGCACGGCGTGCGGTTGCACTCGATAATCAGACGGCAGCCAAGCCAGTTTAAATGGTTTCATGTCAGGAGAAATAAAATATGTTTCGTGCTGTTTTGCCTTTGGTTATTTTTGCGATATTAATGGTTTTTTTATATATTGGTTTAAGTTTAGACCCGCGAGCGAAAGAGTCGGTGTTAATTGGTAAGCCTGCGCCGCGTTTTAATTTGCCGTTATTAGAACGCCCTAATGAGCATCTGAATGAACAGGTATTTTTAGGACAAGTGTCGTTGGTGAATGCGTGGGCATCTTGGTGTGTTTCTTGTCGCCATGAGCATCCGTTATTAATGCAATTGGCTAAACATACGGATATTCCTATTTATGGCTTGAATTATAAAGATGAGGTCGCTGATGCGTTGCAAGTATTGCGGCAACAAGGGAGTCCTTATGTGGCGAATTTTGTTGATACCAGAGGTCGGGTGGGTATGGATTGGGGCGTGATTGGTACGCCTGAGACGTTTGTGGTGGATCAACAGGGCATTGTGCGTTATAAACACACAGGCCCTTTGACCGTTGCCGTATTAGAAACTGAGATTTTGCCGTTAATTGAAAAATTACGCAACACTTCTCCTAATCAATCATTGTGATATTTTTATGATGAGAATTTGGTTTATTATTGGATTATTTTTATTGGCTTATCCAGCCATTGCCATTGACAGCAATCCACAGCCTTTTGCGGATGCCATGACGGAGGCGCGTTATAAAGAATTATTAAAAGAATTGCGCTGTATGGTGTGTCCTAATCAACCCTTGTCTGATTCTGAAGCGGGATTGGCACAAGATTTACGCGAAGAAGTGCGAGAAATGGTGTTGCAAGGACAGAGTAATGTGGATATTAAAACGTTTTTAGTGGCGCGTTATGGGGATAGTGTATTATACAATCCACCCGTGATGCCGAAAACGTTTTTATTATGGTTTGGACCTGCGGTGTTATTATTGATTGCGTTTTTTGTCTTGGTTTATTTTATTCGTCGTCAAAATAAGGTGGTTTCTACGCCTGTTTTAACGCCCGAAGAACAAGAAAAATTAACCCAAGTGTTAAATCAGCGCGACCCGTCTTAATTAAACAAGGAAATGGCATGTTGACGTTTTGGATTATTGCAGTGGTGTTGACCCTTTTGGCGTTGGCTTTTGTGATTCCGCCGTTGTTATCACGGGAGAAATTGACGGAAACGGTGGAACGCCGCGAAATGAATGTGGCTATTTATCAAGAGCGTTTAGATGAGTTGCAATTGGAATTAGACAAGCAAAATATTTCTGCCCAACAATTTGCAACGGCTAAATTGGAATTGGATCAGACTTTATTGCAAGAGGTGACGGCGGAGTCGCCTGCGCCTGTGGTTTTGCCGTCGCGGTGGCAGTGGCCGAGTGCGGTGGCGGTGGCGGTGTTGGTGCCTGCGATAGCGATGGGTTTGTACGTGCGCTATGGCGAATTCGCGCTGTTGTCGCCTGAGGCGGTGAAAACGGCTGCCCCCCATGGTGAGGCAGCGGGTATGGACAGTGTGTTGGCCAGTGTGCAGCAGTTAGCCGAGCGTTTGCAGCAACAACCTGATGATGTAGACGGTTGGATCATGTTGGCGCGTTCTTACAGTATGCTGGAAGATGCGCAAGCCGCCGCGGAGGCTTATGCCAAAGCGATTGCGTTGATGACGACGCAAGACCCTGATATTTTAGCCGAGTATGCCGAAGTTTTAGCGGCAGTACACGGGGGGAAAATGCAGGGACAGCCTGAAATTTTGGTACAAGCTGCATTACATTTAGACCCTGATAATCAACGTGCTTTATTTTTCGCAGGGATTGCGGCCACGCAGCGGCAAGCCTTTGCTGAAGCGGTGGTGCATTGGGAGCGGTTATTGGGTTTAGTGCCTGACGATCAGGGAGAAATTAAAGCTGTTTTACAAGAACAAGTGGCTAAAGCGCGGGAATTCGCCGCTTCGGGGGTGACTCCATCGGCTTCCGATTCCAAACCTGAATCCGCATCCGCATCTATTCCCGCATCGCAAGCGGCAACGGAAACCACTGAAAATGTGACGGAATCCACGCCCGTATCCGATCCCATTCAAATTCAAGTCCATGTTGCTTTGTCTCCCGATGCGCAGTCACAAGTGGCTGAAACGGATACGGTATTTATTCTGATTCGTGCGGCTGATGGGCCGCCTATGCCTTTGGCTGTGGTACGGAAAACAGTGGCTGAATTGCCGTTTACAGTGACATTAAGCGAGTCAATGGCGATGATGCCGAATATGACGTTAGCGAATTTTGCCAATGTTTACGCTATGGCGCGAGTGTCCCGCTCTGGACAGCCTACGGCGCAACCGGGCGATTGGCAAGGAAAAAGTGATACATTTAACCCCAGAGAACAACGAGATGTGATTCAAATTGTCATGGGGGAACGAGTGGATTAATCATGGTACGGGTCATTTTTTGGCTGGGAATCGGCGTATTAGGGCTTTTTCTGATAGGTGGCGCGGTGTGGTTTTTCAATCATTTCGCGTACAAAAGCGAGGAGATTGAAGTGGGTTATCGCGGTGAAGCGCGCAGTAATCCACTGTTGGCGGCCGAGCGTTTTTTGCGTCAAGATGCCACAATTGTTTTACATCGCGCCCATTCAATGGTGCAGCTTATGCCACAATTAACCGCAGGCGATACGGTGATTTTATCCCAGCACAATTACCCGTTAAATCAAAAAGAAGCTGAACAATTAATGAATTGGCTTTATGAGCAAGGGGGGCATTTAATTGTTAGCGCGGATTATAACGATAATTATGATGAAGCGAATGATTATATTTTGTCGCAATTAGATTTGCGTTTAGCCCCATCTGAATCTGAAGAGGATGATTCGCTTGAATGGCTTTATTCGCTTGAATTGGGTGAGGATGTTTTTAATGTGGAGTTTTTTTCTAGCTTATGGTTAGAAGATACCGAGGATGAGCATGGCGCGCCTCAATTGTGGTTACAATACCATTATGGAGAAGGATTTATTACTCTTTTTAGTGATTCAACCTTTATGGAAAATGATTATATTGGCAATTATGATCATGCGTGGTTTTTGGCGCAATTAGTGGCTTCGCGTCGAAAAACGGATCGTTTATTTATGGTGCGTTTGACCGAATCTAATACGCCTTCATTACCGTCTTTATTGTGGCAACAGGCGTGGATGGGGGTGATCAGTGTGGCAATCGTATTGTTCATGGCGTTGTGGGCTTATAGTCAGCGTTTTGGCCCGTTATTGCCACCGCCCATGCGGGAACGGCGACGTTTGTTAGAACATATTGAAGCCAATGGACATTTTTTGTGGCGACACCAGCGGGCAGAAGGTTTACTGACGCGCTTGCGTGAACATGTGACACAGCGCGTATTTTTACATTATCCCCAATGGCATGATTTGGACGCAACTCAATTGGCTCAACGGGTTGCCGAGCAGTACAATTTATCCCGTAGTGGGGTGACTCGCGCATTACGTAATGAGCCGCTGCGCGACGAAATGGATTTTACTCAACGTATTCAATTGTTGTCTCAGATTAAGAAACACTTATGAATTCATCATTAAATGAAACCACCCTCGCCCAAGCCAGTCAGCTTATTCAACGCATTCGTGCTGAAATTGCCCGCGCTGTAGTTGGTCAAAATGAGGTGGTGGATCAAACTTTAGTGGCTTTGTTGGCTGCGGGGCATGTTTTGATTGAAGGGGTGCCGGGTTTAGGTAAGACATTACTGGTACAAGCTCTTGCCAAAACATTTGAAGGACGTTTTACTCGTATTCAATTTACGCCTGATTTGATGCCTAGTGATATTACAGGTCATGCGTTATATGACATGAAAACCGAAGAATTTCGGGTGCGACGCGGCCCTGTTTTTACCCATTTATTGTTAGCAGATGAGATCAATCGCGCTCCGGCCAAAAGTCAAGCGGCGTTATTAGAAGTCATGCAAGAACAGCAAGTGAGTATTGAAGGGCGTGCGTTTCCTGTGCCGCAGCCGTTTATGGTGCTGGCCACGCAAAATCCAGTGGAACAAGAAGGCACTTATCCCTTGCCCGAAGCGCAATTGGATCGATTTTTGTTAAAAATTCGGATTGATTACCCGACCTTAGCTGAAGAAGTACAATTGGTAAAACAAGTGACCTCAGCCAAAACAGGGCAGCAATTGGATGTCAGTGCGGTGAATGGTTTGTTGAAACCAGAGCAAATGCAGCAATTACAAAAAATTGTTTCTGTTTTGCATGTAGAAGATGTGGTTTACGATTATGCGGTGCGTTTGGTGAGTCATACACGAAAATGGCCGGGGATTAGTTTAGGCGCGGGCCACGGGGAGGAATTGCCTTGGTTCGGGCGGCACGGGCGATGGCTTTATTATCGGAGCGGGATTTTGTTTTACCAGAAGATGTAAAACGTATTGCTTTAGCCACGTTACGCCATCGCATTACTTTATCGCCAGAAATGGAAATCGAAGGACATGATTGTGACACAGTGTTGACGGATTTATTGAATAAAATCGAAGCCCCACGTGGGGGAAATTAATTAACCAGATTCATTCCAAAATCTGTAAATTCTATTTCAAGCACAATAGTGCAGTTCAAAATACCATTTTAAAATAAACGCCGCAATGGCTGGCGCATTATTTAAATCTAAAACAGGTAATGTCGTTTCTCTATTCAAAGCAGAATCGCAGGCAATGGCAATAATAGACTCATCACTAGGGAACATTAAAGGATGACCCAAACTTGGGCGATATAATTCTAATTTAGGAAAAGATTCGTGTTTAAATCCTTCTACTAAAATAAAATCTAATTGTTGTTGTTTTAAATGCGGTAATAATTCGTTTAAGCGCGGTTCATCGTCATGCCCCGTTTCCGCCATCAATACCCAGCGTTGGCGAGAAGCCACTAAAACTTGATCTGCGCCGCCTTCATGGCGCAAACGATAACTGTCTTTACCGGGCTGATCGATTTCAAATTGATGATGGGCATGTTTAATGACGGCAATGCGCAAGCCTTGTTGTTTTAATAAAGGCAATAATTTTAACAATAAAGTAGTCTTTCCCGTGCCACTATAAGCAGCAATACCAAATACAGGAATAGTTGTGGATAAATGAGGAGATAAATTCATGGTAATGGGTTGCTTATTTTTCTTAAAATAGACGCATGATCTTCTGGTGTATTAATATTTAAAAACACATCTGCGTCAGAACAAACCGCAATCGCCATGCGATGCTGTTGATAAAACCGATCAATTTTTCGCGCGCCTGTCTGCAAATAACGCAATAAACTGTCTTTTAATTCTCGTTTTAATAGCGCAAAAACAGGCTGTATCCGTTCGCCATGACTGGCCACGCTTAAATCGGCATTTTGTTGGTGCAAATTTTCCCATAAAGAAAAAATTAATTCTGCTGAAATTAAAGGCGAATCGCAAGGCGTAAATAACACATAATCTGTTTTAGCATAAGTTAAACCCGTCAACATGCCTGCCAATGGCCCCTCAAAACGCTGATCAAATTCCCCCCATCCCATCGCATCAGAAATCACAGGACAGCCCGTTAATTCGGCATAGCGTTCTTGATGGCGATTAGCACTGATAAAAACATGGGGAATGAGCGCGCATAATAACGCACTGCTATAACAAATCATGGGTTTGTCATTTAATGCCAATAAGCCTTTATCTATACCGCCCATGCGTTGCCCTTGCCCGCCTGCTAAAATAACGGCACTCAACGTATTTTTATCAAAGGGATAATTTAATGTTAATTCATTCATGATTGACGTGATATATTTTTGGTAAAAAAACTTTAAATTCACTGCCTTGATTGACTTCACTGCGCACTTGAATATCCCCACCCAATAATAAACAGAATTGCCGACTTAATACTAAGCCTAATCCCGTGCCGCCATATTGCCGACTGGTGTTATCATTAGCCTGCACATATTTTTGAAATAAACGCGCTAATTGCTGTTCATTCATGCCAATTCCTGTGTCCATTACAGCGAATTCAATTTCATTTTTTTCTAGCGCATATTGTACGGATAAGCGAATTTGTCCTTGTTGTGTAAATTTACAGGCATTACTCAATAAATTTAATAAAATTTGTTTTAACTTAATATCATCCGTTCGCATTTTTTCATCGCCACAATTCATATCGATGAATAATTGGTTATTATTTTTCTGCACTAAAGGCTCAATCGTCGCCACCATATCTTGTATCAAAGAAGCAAGGGTAAATTCAACGCAATTCACCGTCATTTTATGGGCTTCTAATTTAGATAAATCTAACACATCATTAATTAAACCCAATAAATATTTACTGGCAGAGGTAATTTTATCTAAATCCTCCATTCCCGTGCGATCTTGCGTATCTTCGGCCAACATTTCACTATAACCAATAATCGCATTTAAAGGCGTACGCAATTCATGGGTCATATTCGCCAAAAATTCAGCTTTCGCTTGTGCAATGCGTTCTGCGGATTCTTTAGCGTGCTGCATTTCGCTAATGTCCTCCACACTGCCGACATAGCCTACCCGCTCGCCATTTTCGCTCAATAAAGGCGTGGCCATTTTATGCAACCATAGGATTTCTCCATTAGTACGAATAATGCGAAATTTACAAGAAAATTGCGCTCCATTATCATTTAAACGATGTAAATAATTATCCCAATGATTCAGCACAAAATCCGCATCTTCTGGATGCAAACAGGTTTGCCAATTTACGCCTAAACTATTCGCTTCTAATAAACAAAAAAGATGCTGCCATTGTTGATTGGTATAAACATAATAACCCTGCAAATCCGTTTGAAAAATTCCCACAGGAGAATAAATTGCCAATAAACGAAATCGTTGTTCACTGGCTTCTAAAACATGAATTAATTTCTCGCGTTCTTTTAATAAAATTCGAGTTTGCAAATGGGTTTTAACGCGAGCGCACACTTCCTCTTGATGAAAAGGTTTGGTAATGTAATCGACTGCACCCACTTGAAATCCTTGCACTAAATCTTCGGTATCGGTTTTAGCGGTAATAAAAATAACGGGAATATCCGCCGTTTTTGGATTGGCTTTTAACTGCGCACAGGTGGTAAAGCCGTCAATACCACCGGGCATCATCACATCTAATAAAATTAAATCAGGTGCCGCTTTCTCTGCAATTTGCAAAGCCCGCTCACCGCTTTTAGCAAAAAATAATTTATATCCTTCGGGTGCTAATACTTTATGCAGCACGTCAATATTGGCAGGTGTATCATCCACCATTAATACTTTTGCTTCAGATAAGTTAATCGTTAAATTAGGCATGTTGAATCTGCTCCAACATGGTAATAATTTCATCGATATTATAATCTGCTAATTGCTGTTGAAAATAATCCGCTAATTGCTGATATTCTACCCGTCCTTGACGCAATTCGAGCAATAAATTTTCTAATTCTGTTAAATCATTCAATTCAGCCGCATCCCGTAAACGTTGATATAATGAATTATCTAATTTAAGATTTTCTATGGCTAATGAGAAAGGGGATTTTGTGCTATTTTCTTGGGGTAAATTTTCCACATATTCAAACTGTACTTTTAAGAAACGATTTAAACATTGATAAATCGCTTCAAAACGAAATGGCTTGGCTAAAAAATCTTCAAATCCCGCATCTAATAACGGTTGAATTTGTTGCCGTAATGGCGAGGCAGAAATCGCAATGCAAATCGGTCTTTTATCAACAAAGCGCGGATCGGTGCGCAGAATTTTAATGGTTTCAAATCCGTCCATAATAGGCATTCTAATATCCATAAATACCAAATCCATGGGGTTTTCTAATAAAATCATTAGGGCTTCTTGTCCATTTTCAGCTTCTAAAACATGGCTGCCTAATTCTTTTAACATTTGCGATAAAATGGTGCGATTTTCTTGCACATCATCCACCACCAACCAGCAATTCTCAATTTAAACCCTTACAACCAACAATGTTTTTATAACTGATTGAAAGTAAAGATGATGAACAAACTCGAAGCATTTTTCCAAAAAAATCAGCACTATTTTTTTGACTACCTGATTGGTCGAATAATAGAAATGTCTGAAAATTTGTCTGATAGTCGTAAGACTAAAACAGCGAACAACCTTAAATATAGCATGAGTGATGCTTTTTTGAGTGCTTTTTCTGTTTTTTTCACACAAAGCTCTTCTTTTCTCGATTATCAAACTCGAATGGAAAAAGCACACGGGAAAAATAACGCCCAAAGTATTTTTGGCATACATAAAATCCCCAGTATGAATCAAATTCGTAATTTACTGGATACTGTTCCTGAAACCGAAATTTATCCACTATTTTTTGAGCTTAATCAATTTCTCTATGATAATGGTTTTTTACAAAACTTCATGAGTAAAAACAATGGATTATTTATTGCTTTGGATGGCACTGATTTTTTCAGTTCTCAAAAGATTTCTTGTCCATGTTGTTTAAAAAAAGATTTGGTTAACGGTAAAGTTTTATATCGACATAGTGCATTAACTCCCGTTATCGTTGCACATGGACAGTCCCGCGTGATACCGCTGCCGCCTGAATTTATTCAGGCACAAGATGGCGCAGAAAAACAAGATTGCGAAATTAATGCGGCAAAACGTTGGTTGGACAACTGGGGTAAATATTACAGCTTGTGGCAAGCCACTTTGTTAGGGGATGATTTGTTTGCGCATCAGCCTTTTTTTGAAAAAGCCATTGCGCAAGGCTTTGATATTATTACTTCTTGCAAGCCAAACTCTCATCAAACAACTCATGAGTGGCTGTCTGAATTTGAGCAAATGAACAAAATACAGTCGCTACAAACCCATCATAAACACGGAAAACAACGAACAACCCGACATTATCGTTACATGAATCAAGTTCCTTTGCGTGATGGTAACGATGCGTTAATGGTTAATTGGTTCGAGTTGGTAGAAATTGATGGACAAGGGAAGCAAAAATACAAAAATAGCTGGATAACCACCCATAAAATAACAGAAAAAAACCTTGCAGAACTGACAGATGCAGCGAGAGCGCGTTGGAAAATAGAAAATGAAAACAACAATATTCTAAAGAATAACGGCTATCATTTTGAGCATAACTTTGGTCATGGTAAGCAACACTTATCTAACTTACTGGCTACGTTGATTTTATTGGCTTATTTAACGCATACGATGCTAGAATACTTGGATGAGACCTATGAAAAAGTACGTCTTTTGTGTCCATCAAGACGCACATTTTTTGAGCAGTTACGCACCCTGATGCAATATTTAGTATTCGATAGTTGGCAGCATTTGACCGATTTTATGCTTGAAGCCCTCTCTAGGCGTAATTCTTGAGTTGCTTGGTAGGGTTTAAATTGAGAATTGCTGACCACCAACGCATTGACTTGACACGTCGATTTTAAGCGGGCATATAGGGCTTGATCAGAGCGTTTTTCCACAAATCCCGTCCCCTTAGGTAGAGGTAAACATAAGGTAAAGCAAGCCCCTTGATTCGCCTTAGAAAACACCCGAATTTCCCCTCCCATTAGCTCAACTTGACGACGACTAATCGCCAGCCCTAAGCCTGTGCCACCTTTCTCTAAACCACTTTGTGCTTGGTGAAAAGGCTCAAAAATAGTGTCTTGCTCTCCTTCACTAATGCCTGGCCCCGTATCAATTACGTCGAATTGATAATAATCATTTTCGAGCATATTAACACGTAAAATAATACTACCTTGTTCTGTAAATTTAACTGCATTTCCTAATAAATTAATCAAAACTTGCCTTAGTTTAATCTGGTCTGCATAAACCAACATATTTTCAGGAATTTCATGCTCAACCCACCACGCTAAATTTTTTTGTTCACAGCGAATTTTAAACATTGCAGAAATATCTTCGATTAATTCTTTTAAATAAAAATTCTCAGGACGCAATAGCATTGCCCCCGCTTCTATTTTAGAAATATCCAAAATATCATTAATCAGTCCTAATAGATGATCGCCACTATTTTGAATAATTTTTAAAGCCTGATGTTGTTCTGGATTTAAATTAGAATGGCGTTGTAAAATTTGCGTATAGCCTAACATGGCATTCATGGGTGTGCGAATTTCATGCGACATATTGGCTAAAAAAATACTTTTGGCTTTATTCGCTGCTAAAGCCTGATCCCGCGCTTCTTGCAATTCGCTGGTGCGTAATAACACCATTTCTGCCAAATGATCTCGATAAGCGGCTAATTTTAAATCACGGGCTTCGATTTGTGCCAACATATCGTTAAAACCATCGATTAAACGCCCTAATTCATCTTCGCTGTTTTTTTCACTTCTCAACGCATAATCTTTATTTCGAGTCACTTCTTTTATGGTATTTAATAATTTATCTAAAGGTTGGGTAATAATTCGTTGTAACCGCGATCCCATAAAAAAAGCTAAAATCAACGATAATAACATGGCCGATAAAACAATAATTCCCCCCCACCACAAACGCACTTTTAAAGCCTCTAAATCAGAACGTAAGAAAACCACACCAATAAACTCGTTTTCAAAATAAATTTTTTTAAAAATATTAAGGTGATCACGGTGAAAATAATAACCCATTTTCACATTATCTTGACTGATGTCCTCTTCAAATTGTTCATCCAGTTGTGTCAGGGATAAATAAGAAATTAAAAACTCGTTTTTGGGATGGCGATAATAGCTGGCAAATAACTGACCATTCGCCGAAAAGATATGGGCTTGAACAATATGTGGATTGGCTTTAATAGCCGTCATATTTTCTTCGCTGGCGCGGGGATCATTAAATAATAAAGCCGCCATGCTATTTAAACTGACTAATTCGGCTAATATCAACATATCAGCCACCATCGTGCGTCGTTGACTGTATAATTCGTTTAATAAAAAAGCCGTAGCCGTTAATAACAATACGGCTGCACTGGTCATTAAAATAATAACGCTCAATTTATCTTTAATAGAGCGATGACGAAATAATAACATGAACACGATTATTGGCTTCTTTTTTCTTCAATTAAGCGAGCAAGAGACAGTAAACGAGAACTAATTCTTAATTGTGTCCGTTGTGCCGCGTCAATATTTATTTCTAACATAATGCGCCCTTGATAATTAATTAAATTAACCAAACCGCCCGCACTGGCAAAATCAGGTGTATCGCCCACCGTTAAAATAGGATAATTGGCAGTGGCTTCTAAAATAGAATTTAACTCCTCTTTTTTAGAGGCATCAATGAATAATAAGTGACATGTTTTTATTTCAAAAAAGGCAATGTTTTTTCTGATAATTAACTCACGTCCACGCACTGTTTTTTCTCGAATATTATCTAATGCAGTACCAAAAGAATCGTTACCAAAAAAACAAAAGTAAAGGGGTTCAGGTTTAGGCATAGGCTCATCTGGCCATTCAATAAAACGTACTAAATTAAGTAAAAAAGTAGATTTTAGAAAATAGTCATCCGATACCTGAGAAATGCTAGAGGGTTCGGGAAGTTCTAAGGCATGAATAGGTAGGGAAAACAATAAAAATAATCCCCATACCAATCCGTTAAAATAAGTGATATAAATAGACATTTTTTGCTGTTTCTGACCTTTGTTTTTATCGTCTGAAAATAATTTATTTCAAATGTCAGCCTCGATACAGCGTAAATAGGCTTGTTCTAAATTATTCGTCGCAAATTGTTGGCAGCATTCCGCAGGCGTTCCAATAAATCGCAATTCTCCTTGATGTAAAATGCCCATGCGATCACACAAAATCTCTACATCAGCCAATAAATGAGCACTAAAAAATAAAGTGGTTTTTTTTTCTGCTTTTTGTTTTAATAAAAAACGTTTTAAATAAGCGCGTGCTTTAGGGTCTAATCCGCTCATGGGTTCATCTAAAATCAACAATTGGCAATTCTGCAAAAAACAAGACATTAATGCTAATTTTTGCGCCATACCTTTGGAATAATGGCGAATCGGCTTTGTTAAAAATTCATCAGGAAAATCTAAATATTGGCATAATGTGCTAATATGATCTTTTTGATATAAAGTGTCACGCAATTGGCTAATATGTTGCAAAAAAGATTGACCCGTTAAAAACCAAGGTGGCATAAATTGTTCGGGTAAAAAAGCCACAGATTGACGCGCTGTAGGATGGGTGTGGGTTTGGTGGTTAATGGCAATATAACCCGCGTCAATATGGCAGAAATCTAAAATGCTTTTTAATAAAGTGGTTTTACCTGCGCCATTCACGCCAATTAAACCAAAGTACTCGCCCGAATTAAGGCTAAAAGAAATCTGATTTAATACAGTTTGTTTTTGGTAGGTTTTGCACAGTTTTTCAACTTGAAGTATCGACATCATCATCACATTATAAACAGTAATCACTATTGTCGATCAGTGTAGCATTTTTTATGGTCAAATTTCTATCTTTTATCCGAATCCTTGATCGTATCATTGAGGATTTTTGTATTGTTATGGGGTTTTTTCCTTATTTTAGCTAAAAATTACCATATTACCCTTGACATCTGGGAAGCGATGTAATAAAAAAACAATTCACTTTCTAAAAAGGTTTATCTGCCCTTGTCTAGTTTATATTTGAGTTTACTCTTAGGTGCATTGGTCTTTCTTATTCTTTCTTCGGCTTTTTTTTCGTCTTCAGAAACCAGTATGATGGCGATTAATCGTTATCGGCTAAAACATTTGGCCGCCCAAAAGCATAAGGGAGCTTTGCGTGTTAGTCGATTATTGGAACGCCCAGATCGCTTAATTGGGGTTATTTTACTGGGTAATAATTTTGTTAATATTTTAGCCTCGTCAATTGCTACGGTATTGGCTATTCAATTATTAGGAGAAGAGGTTGGTATTCCTATTGCCACATTAGCATTGACGGTTATCATTTTGATATTCGGTGAGGTGACACCAAAAACCATCGCCGTGTTGCATCCTGAGAAATTAGCTTTTCCTGCCTCTTTTATTATCACGCCATTATTAAAAATATCTTACCCATTAGTGTGGTTGGTAAATAGCATTAGTAATGTGTTGTTGCGTTTATTTGGTATTGATGTAAATCCTGTGAATCATCAACGTTTAAATTCGGAAGAATTGCGTTCGGTGGTGCATGAAGCGGAGGGCATTATTCCTAAACGTCACCAACAAATGTTATTGGGTATTTTGGATTTGGAGCGAGCGACTGTTGAAGATATTATGGTGCCGCGTAATGAAATTGTGGGGATTGATTTAGACGATTCTGAGGAGGAAATTGCAGAGCAAATTGCCAACGCACAACACACCCGCTTACCGATTTATCGAGAAAGTATTGATAATGTGGTGGGGATTGTGCATTTACGTAAATTAATCCGTTTATTTCGTCACCAATCTTTCTCTCGTGAAGCCTTAGAAAATATGGCGCGTGATCTTTATTTTGTGCCAGAAGGAACGCCGCTTAATACCCAATTAATTAACTTTCAACATCATAAACGCCGTATTGGTTTGGTGGTGAATGAATATGGTGAAATTCAAGGTTTAGTCACCTTAGAAGATATTTTAGAAGAAGTGGTCGGCGAATTCACTACCAATCCTGATGCCATTAGCCCTGAAATTCATCCTCAAAGTGATGGGACTTATTTGGTTGATGGTAGCATTACGATTCGTGAATTAAATCGTGTGATGCAGTGGCAATTACCCACTGAAGGCCCAAAAACCTTAAATGGTTTAATTCTGGATTATTTAGAAGTGATTCCAGAAACAGGTACAAGTTTACGCTTACATGGCTATCCAATGGAAGTGGTGCAAATGGCCAATAATGCGATAAAAACTGTCCGTATTCACCCGATTCGACGAATGCCCCCTCCACCAAAGTAACCTATTGATAAAAAATAGTTTTGATATATGCCTGTCGCAGCATTTCATCGGCTTTTATTCTTTTCATCGTTTTTTAAATTTCCCATTAATATGTATTGTCTTATTTGCTAACATTCTTGTTGCATTTTTAGGTACAATGAGCGGCGATGCTGACGCAATTTGATGGGCGGTTGAGTTTACACATCGCGTTGGCTGGACGGTTCAAATTGAATCACTGAGTGTAGCGCGATGTCTATAAGACTATGGTTTACAAGTGGATTGTTGCTGCTGTGTTCATGTGGTGTGGCATCAGGACAATCTTCTGAATACGATGCACAGCCTGCCGACTCGTTGTGGTCTGAGATGACCGTGAGTATGGCTGAGGTGGAAGAGAAAATAACTCATGCTATTAATATTATTAATAATTTTATTAATAGTGGCGTGTCCAGTGACATCAAACAGCAGGCGCAAGCCATCGTGATTATTCCCCGTTTATTTCGTGTCAGTTTTATTATGGGCGGGAAAACGGGGGCGGGGCTGTTGTTATTCCGTTTGCCAGATGGCACGTGGAGTTCTCCGTTATTTGTTTTATTGTCGGGCGGGAGTTTGGGTTTGCAATTGGGGGCATCGTCCAGTGATGTGTTATTGTTATTTCGTTCGGCGGCGGATTTGGATGTATTAGAAAATGGGAAAGTGACTTTAACGGCGATTGCAGCGGTTGCGGTGGGAAATTTTGGTAAAGCCAGTGTGGCTGCAACGGATATTCGTTTTAAAGCGGATATTTATGCGTGGTTACGTCAGCGGGGTTTATTTTTAGGCGTGGCTTTAGAAGGGGCGTTGCTTGATCTGGATATGCCGACAATGCAGGCATTTTATGCACCTAATGAAATTAATTTTAATGCGTTACGTTATGGCACGTTAATCCATACGCATTCTCTGGTGGGGGAATTGCGGGAATTGTTGAAGGGATGGGAGTAATAAGTGTTAATTATGAATTTCGTAAAATTTCCAAATAAAAACATAAGGGCAAACCCACAACAGGTTTACCCTTCATTAAGTGAAGAGAAGGGACTTAAATTACTTAAATAAAGCCTCTCCTGAAAATCCTTCCCGTTCTAAAATTTCGCGTAAGCGTCTTAGGGCTTCGATTTGAATTTGGCGCACTCGCTCACGAGTGATGCCGATTTTATAACCGACCTGCTCCAAAGTCGCCACCTCATCACCGTCTAAACCAAATCGACGTTCTAGTACGGTGCGTTGTTTTTCGTTCAACTGTGACAACCACAGTTGCACGTGACGCATCACATCTTCATCTTGTAATAACAAAGAAGGGTCAACATGCTGCTCATCAGGAATAGTGTCTAACAACGATTTTTCTGAATCCGTTGTACGCGGCGTATCCACTGAAGTCACCCGCTCATTTAATCCCAACATTCGCTTCACTTCTTCTACAGGCTTATTCAAGAGTTGTGCGACATCTTCCGAAGTCGGCTCTCGATCCAACTGTTGCGACAAGGTTCGCGCCGCCCGCAAATACACATTAATCTCTTTCACCACATGAATGGGTAAACGAATCGTGCGGGTTTGATTCATCAAAGCCCGATCAATCGTTTGCTTAATCCACCATGTCGCATACGTTGAAAAGCGAAATCCCCGTTCAGGATCAAATTTTTCCACCGCCCGAATTAAACCCAAATTACCCTCTTCAATTAAATCCAATAACGCCAAACCACGATTCATATAACGCCGCGCAATTTTTACCACCAAACGCAAATTGGCTTCAATCATACGTTTGCGGGCGGCTTGATCGCCGCGTTGTGCGAGGCGGGCGTAGTGAATTTCTTCTTCTGGGGTTAATAAAGCAGAAAACCCAATTTCATTTAAATACAACCGTGTTGCGTCACGCTCCGTATCGTCCACTGTAGCAACGTGTTGCACCAGCGTGCTATCGTCTTCTTCGGGAGGTAATTCATCATCTCCCTCACCGAGTTCGATGTCACCATCGTCAATTGTTGCCGTTACATCATCTTCGTCCATAGCGAACCTCACTTGGCGTGTTAGGTACAATCATTAACGCGATATGTTGGGGAGATAAGGCAAAGGATCAACGGCCTTACCTTGACAACGAATCTCAAAATGTAAAGCGGCTTGTTGTTGATTGTCCAAGCCCATGTCAGCAATCACTTGTCCAGAGGTGACTCGTGTGCCTTCGCGCACCAAACGACGCTGATTATTGGCATAGACGCTTAAAAAGGCAGGATTATGTTGAATAATGATCAAATGGCGATACCCTTGCAATCCGTCGCTACTGTGTATCACTTGACCTGCGGCGGCAGCGCGAATGGTTTGTCCTGTTTTTCCTGCGATACGAATACCTTTACGCCCACTTTCAGACACACTGGGACGTATTGCGCCGCGTGTCGGCCACTGCCAATTTACCGCAGGACTACAGCTTCCGCGTTGGGTTTGGGTTTGGCTGAATGTGGCGCGGTCGGGTTGGGCATAATCTCTGGCTACTTGTTTACGGGAACTGGCAATGGGAGTTGCCCCAGTTTGTAAACGCAATTTTTGCCCTATATTCAGTGGGTAAGGCGGGGACAATTGATTTAAACGGGCAATCTGTTGCCATGCCATACCATAACGCCGCGCAATCACTGACAAGGTTTCCCCAGCCTGCACAGTGTGAAAAGTGGGAAGGGCTAGGGAATTAACGTTTTCCATCTCAATCTCTTGTGGGCTGACGAGGGCATAAGGTGGCAAGGGTTCTGGAGTCACCACCGTACAACCCAGCAGAGACACACCCATCATTATTCCCATCCCTAATAAATAACATCTAAACACGCTAAAATTCCCAAGAATTAAGATTAATTTTGCGGCGTTAATAATTGTTTAATTAGTTTCACCAACTCAGGTAAACGCACAGGTTTACTTAAATATTCATTTGCACCTGCGGCGAGACATTTTTCTTGATCACCGGGCATGGCTAAAGCAGTCAGTGCAATAATCGGAATGGTTTTAGTTTTTTCTTGGGCGCGCAATTCTCGACACGCCGTCAAACCATCCATACGTGGCATTTGAATATCCATTAAAATCAAATCAGGAGCAACATATTCCACTTTCTCAAGCGCATCAATTCCATCATGCGCCACAATAATGTGATAACCCACCGCAGTTAAATACTCTTCAAATGTTTTAACATTAATCGGATTATCATCGACCAATAAAATCTTGGCATGTTCTTCTGTGGGCGATAAAGTGGACAATGTTTTTACAGGGATATTTTTTTGCATGTCAGCGGGTGTTTCCATTTCTGGAACAATCCAGGGCAAATAAATGGTGAAACAACTGCCTTGATTTAATTCGCTTTCGACTTCAATGGTGCCATTGTGCATAATGACTAAACGCTGCACCAATGCCAAACCCAATCCTGTGCCTTCATGCGCCCGATCTAAACCCCCATCTAATTGCTCAAAAGGACGGAATAAACGCGGTAAATCCGCAGCCCGCATTCCAATCCCTGTATCTTTAATACTGATGCTTATTTTCTGGGTATCTTTAAAGCCTTTTGTGGTTAAATAAACTTTACCGCCATCGGGCGTAAATTTCACCGCATTGCTTAATAAATTAACCAAAATTTGTTTTAAACGACGGGCATCGACACTGACCAAAGAAATTTCAGGATCAAAGCTGGAATATAAATGAATTTTCTTTTTGCTGGCCATTTCTTGAATTAGGCGCAAAGAAGATTCGCATACTTCCTTAATAAAAACTTCGCTTAAACACAGTTGAATTTTATTGGCTTCTATTTTTGCCAAATCTAAAATGTCATTAATTAATTCTAATAAATGTCGCCCACTTTCTAATAGAACCGCTAAAGAGCGATGCTGCGTTTCGCTCAGGCTACCAAATGCGCCTTCTAACAAGGCTTCAGATAAGCCTAAAATCGCATTTAATGGCGTGCGCAATTCATGGCTCATATTGGCCAAAAATTCATCTTTTAAACGGGCTGCGCGGGCTAATTCAACATTAGCGCGGCTTAATTCTGAGGTGCGTTCCTGCACATGGGCGGCTAATGAAGCGCGTTCTGCTTCCAACGTTTCCAATGCGGCTTGGCGTTCTAATTCGGCGGCGGCGCGAGCGGCAAAAATGCGCAATGCCGATTCATGCAGCGTATAATTTTCTAAAGGTTGACAATTCACAATAGCCATTAAACCTTGTAAATTACCATTTGCGCTCAATAATGGCGTGCCAATAAAACATTCTGCGGCCAACGATTGCAACAATAAATCTTGCGGGAAATATTGCCACGCATTTTCTTGGCAAGTATATAAATGTCGATGCTGAATGACCTCAAAAGAAGCTGTACCTTTTAATTGATAAGTAAATTTTTCTAAATGCGGTTCATTGTGTCCTGCACTAATAAAATCAACCGTCATTTGTTCGCCATATTGCGTGGGAAAATATTGCGCAATAAACACACAATCCACCTGCAAAGTATGAACCAAATATTCCACCAAAGACAATAAAAAGTTTTTTCCCGTATAAGACATTAAACCTGCGGCAATATTATTTAATAATTCTGTGGTGGTTTTGCGTTCAGTAATGTCTAACGCATTAATAATGAGTGCCAGTTTGCCTTGATAATCAATTTTGCGAGCAGTAATGTCCAGCCAACGAATATGGTGTTGATAATTAATAATCGGCAATTCATAACGCACCGGTAAAAATTTATCATCTAATCGCATCTGTTTGGGGGTAATCACTTTATTGCGATAATTAGGATGCACCAATTCCCATAATTTTAATTGTTGCAAGGCGGTGGTGGAATAGCCCGTTAATTCTTCGGTGGCTGGATTGCTATATAACACGGCACCGTCGGCTTCCACAATGGCCACCGCAGCACTCATGGCTTCCATTAATTGACGAAAACGAGTTTCATTAGCGCGCAATTCTCGTTCAGCTTGTTTGCGAGCGGTGATGTCTTGAAATGTGGCAATAATGTAATGAATATTGTCATTTTCAAATACAGGAGCAGACCAGCATTCTAATGCGATGCAACGATTATCACGACGAATTTCTAAATCATCCGCATAAGCCGATTCACCTTGTTGCGCTTTTAATAACGGCAATTGTTCAGACGGATAAAGGCTATTTGTACCGCTACGATAGAGGTTTTTAATGGGTTCATTATTGGCAGGCAAAGAAAAATCTAAACCTAACAATGCCGCTTGACTGTTATTATAATAAGGTTGGCCATTGACTTCTAAAATTTTCACACCAATGGGCATAGCTTCTAAGAATTGGGCTTGGCGAAATTCTAAGCGTTGTTTTTCTTGTCTTAATTCGCGTAAATTTAAATGTGTTTTTAATCGTGCTAATAACTCTTCTTTAGAAATCGGTTTAGTGAGATAATCATTGGCACCTGTTTCTAATCCTAAAACAACATCGCTAATTTGGCTTTTTGCGGTTAATAACACAATGGGCAATTCATCGGCTTGCCATCGTTGGCGTAAAATTTCGGTGACTTGATACCCCGTCATATTAGGCATCATGACATCTAACAATACCAAATCAGGTTGCAATCCATTCTCTAATAATTCTAATGCCACTTTACCGCTATTGGCTTCTGTGACGCGATAATGATGAGAATGGAGATGATTCATTAATACCCGCCGATTTAACGCCTCATCATCAACCACTAAAATATGGGCAGCATAATAAGGTGCGGGTGCGTTTTCTCCATGATTATTTTCGTCTTGTTTTTCTTGTAAAGCGGGTTCAGATAATAATATGGGGGTGCTTAATATAGAATTAATGCGACTGCTGGTGATTTCTGTAGATACTTCTTGATTGCGCGCTAGAGGTAAAGAAAAGTAAAAAGTACTGCCTTTATCGGGAGTGGAATCAGCCCAAATTTGTCCGCCATGCAATTCCACTAAACGACGAGTAATAGCCAGACCTAATCCCGTCCCACCATAGGTGCGCGAAGTCGAGCCATCGGCTTGTTCAAAGGCTTCAAAAATGCGCTGTAAAGAGTCCGTCGCAATGCCCATGCCCGTATCGCGCACTTTAATCACCACATCATGCGATTTAGAGCGAATCGTGGCACTGACCGTAATGTCGCCTTTTTCGGTAAATTTAATGGCATTACCAATTAAATTATGCAAAATCTGTTGTAGACGATTCTCATCACCATACACTAAAGGTAAATTATTAGAAATCGCGTTATTAAGATTAACGGGTTTATTTTCCAATAAAGGTTTGCTTAAAATAATAACCACATCGGTTAAACTGCGAAAATTAACCGCCTGACAATTCAATTCAATATCACGGTGGCGCAAACGAGAAAAATCTAAAATATCATTCACTAAATTAGATAAACGATAACCACTGTGAATAATGGTTAATAAATTTTTCTGTTGATTCGGAGATAACTCTTTATTATCGAGTAATGTTTCAGCGAGGCCAATAATGCCTTGAATGGGTGTTTTTAATTCGTGAGAAGTATTAGCGAGAAATTCATCTTTTAATTGATTTAACTGTTGCAATTCAACATTGCGTTCTTCGACGGCGGCAAAAGATTGTTGTAAATGTTGTGCCATTAAGCTAAATGCTTCGGCTAATGTGCCTAATTCATCGCTGCGATTGATGGGTAAAGCATCATGCCAAGAACGATTTGATAATTGTTGGGCTGAATTCACAAAATCATGCGAGCTAATGCCTTCCACGCCACGTAACAATTGCCGTAATGGTTTTAAAACACTATGTGCCATTAAATAAGCCAAAATAAATGCCACAGTGACACATAAAGCCATTAGGCTAATTAAATTAAACACAGCCTGTTGAATGGCCATGACATAACGATCTGTTTGCACATGAATGCCTAAAACAGCAATCACTTTTTCATCAAGATCATATAAGGGTAAATTATAAGAAAGGAATTCACCTAATTTTAAATTATTTGTAAATTGTTGGTTATTCCAACCAATTGTGGATTCTGATTGAAAAAAATGGGAGGACAAATTGGAATTGGACTGTTCTTCATACGCACTGAGAATCACACGGATTCCTAACATTTTTTCTAAAGTTTGCGTAAATGGAGGGGCTTCTTTTAACACGTAACGCACTAATAACGTTCCCACTCGCTCCGAGCTGTCGATAATCGGCGTGGCGGCAGAAATCGTTAAAAACATATTTTGCCCAAAAGTAATTGATTCAACGCTGGCAAAAGATTCTTTATTATCTAAATCAGCCGCCTTTTCTAATAATGTGGTGGGCGGTAAATAAGATAAATGCTCTTGTAAAGTGGGTAATTGATCTAATCCTGATTCTGCGATCCGCACTAAATTTTTATCAAATACTTGAATATGATAATGGGGTAATTCTTTAGAATATTGATGTAATAATTGTTCTAACTTTTCGGTCACTTTAATTCTTGCAAATAATTCAAAACCACGATTATTGGCAATCGTTCGGCTAAAATTTTTTAACTCTTCCAATTGAGTGTTATAAACTAATTGTGAGACTTCAATATATTTTTTCATACTATCTAATGCTTCTTGATGAATCACGGAAGAAAAATAGTAAATCGCAAAAATAGTTGTCGATACTCCCGTTAAACTGGTCGTAATAAAAAAAGCAATTAATAATTTATAGCGTAATTTCATTGTGGTAAGCCACGTAGATAAAAAATTAAAAAGACTGATGTGAATGTCGCTAATTCAGTATAATAGCCCACTCGATAGCTTGGTATTCTTGATGATCGGCTTATTGTGTCAAAAAAACATCATTTTTGCTACTGTAAAACAAGCCAACTGAGCCTAATTGTTCTAATTTTTAACCCGATGATTTAGAAATGATGCTATATTGTACTTTAATCCAACCCGATGATTGGCATTTGCATGTGCGCGAAGGGCAGGCGATGCGTGATGTGATAAAGGCAACCGCACGTTGTTTTGCGCGGGCAATCATTATGCCCAATCTCAAGCCTCCTGTCGTCAATACGGCGGCGGCATTGCGTTATCGTGAGGCTATTTTAGCGGCATTGCCTGAAACAAGCGAATTTAACCCGTTGATGACTTTGTATTTAACAGACAATACAAAAACAGAGGAAATCATTCGCGCCAAAGCCACGCAACAAATTTACGCGGTTAAGTATTATCCTGCGGGGGCAACCACCCATTCAGACAGTGGCGTGACGAATATCAAACAAATCACCTCTGTTTTAGAAACCCTACAAAAAATAAAAATGCCTTTGTTAATTCATGGTGAAGTCACCGATCCCAATATTGATATTTTTGATCGAGAAGCGGTTTTTATTGAGCGGGTTTTAACCCCTTTACGGCGAGATTTTCCTGAATTACCCATCGTTTTAGAGCATATCACGACTAAGGAAGCGGCTCAATTTGTTTCTGAACAAGACGCATTTTTAGCAGCCACCATTACCGCGCATCATTTATTAATGAATCGCAATGCAATTTTTCAAGGGGGAGTGCGTCCTCACCATTATTGTCTGCCTATTTTAAAACGAGAACAACACCGTCAAGCCTTATTAAAAGCGGCGACCAGTGGCAGTGCTAAATTTTTCTTAGGCACAGACAGCGCGCCACACGCTCGACACACCAAAGAAAATCTTTGTGGGTGTGCGGGAATTTACAGTGCGCCTGCGGCCATTGAGCTTTATGCAGAAGCGTTTGCTTCGGTGAATGCTTTGGAACAATTAGAAGGTTTTGCCAGTATTTATGGGGCTGATTTTTATGGTTTGCCGCGCAATAAAAAAACCATTACCTTAGAAAGAAAAGAGTGGCAAATGGCTGATTATTTCCAATTTGGTGAAGACCAAGTGATTCCTTTGCGGGCGGGGCAAATGATTCAATGGCAGTTGGTGAATTCATGCAATTAATGGATGTCGTTAATTTACCGGTAAATCAACGTTTTCGTGGTTATTTGCCTGTGGTGGTGGATGTAGAAACGGGGGGCTTTGATGCCAAACGGGATGCGTTATTAGAAATTGCGGCGATTATTTTGGAATTAGACGGACAAGGTTGGTGGTATCCGGGAGAGCATGTTCATTGTCATGTGTCACCGTTTGCGGGGGCTAATTTAAATTCAGCTTCATTGGCATTTACGGGCATTGATCCTTATCATCCGTTTCGTTTTGCCGTCTCCGAATCAGAGGCATTAAAAGCCATTTTTAATCCCATTCGAGAAGCCTTAAAACGTTATGAATGCAATCGCGCCATTTTAGTGGGACACAATCCAACTTTCGATTTAAATTTCGTGAATGCCGCCAGTGAAAGAACAAAAATTAAACGCAATCCTTTTCACCCTTTTACCACCTTTGATACGGCAACTTTATCTGGTTTAATATTAGGACAAACGGTGTTGGCAAAATCAGCACAATGTGCAGGATTAGAATGGGATAATGCACAAGCCCATTCTGCTTTATACGATGCCCAACGCACCGCAGAATTATTCTGCACCCTTGTCAATACGTGGCGTAAGCAAGTGTTGCAATTGGTTTTTTAATGCGGTTGGCATCTCATGGGCGTGTCTGTTATTTCATCTTCTCCAAATAAACGAGATCGCGTTAAAAAGCGTTTTCCTTCCGCACTTTCTAAAGAAAACGCCCCACCGCGCCCCGGCACCACATCAATAATCAATTGCGTATGTCGCCAATATTCATATTGAGCCGCGCCAATATAAAATGGACAATCGCCAATTTCGCCTAATTTAATATCATTCTCGCCCAAAAAAAACTCACCAGCGGGATAACACATAGGCGCACTGCCATCACAACAACCTCCCGATTGATGAAACATTAATTCACCATGTTTGCTCTTTAATTGGGCAATTAATAATAACGCGGCTTCTGTGGCAATTACTTTTTCACTGCTCATGCGATTTCTCCAAAAAAAGGGGGAACAAATGATTCCCCCAAACTTAATGCAATCTGTTCCCAGTATTTTTATGGTTAAAATACTTAAAAATGGGCGTGGTTAGCGATTAGAAAAATCCTAAAGCATTTGGATCATAACTGACCAATAAATTTTTAGTTTGTTGATAATGAGACAACATCATTTTGTGGGTTTCGCGTCCGATACCGGACTGTTTATATCCGCCAAAAGCAGCATGTGCGGGATACAGGTGGTAACAATTTGTCCAGACTCGTCCGGCTTGGATTTCTCGTCCCATGCGGAAAGCACGGCTGCCGTCCCGACTCCATACTCCCGCGCCTAAACCGTATAAAGTATCATTGGCTAAATGCAAGGCTTCTTCTTCGTCGTGGAATTTCGCCACCGACAATACGGGGCCAAAAATTTCTTCTTGGAAAATACGCATACGATTGTGTCCTGCAAATACAGTGGGTTCAATGTAATATCCAGAACTCAATTCTCCATCCAATTGACAACGTTGTCCGCCAGTTAATAAAGTCGCCCCCTCTTGTTGACCCACATCAATGTAACTCATGATTTTTTCCATCTGCTCAGTGGAAGCTTGCGCGCCGATCATGGTATCGGTGTCTAAGGGATTGCCGCGCCGAATTTTTTGCACGCGAGCGATGGCTTTTTCGATAAACGCATCGTAAATAGACGCTTGCACCAAAGCCCGCGAAGGACAAGTACAAATTTCGCCTTGATTCAGCGCAAATAAAGTAAATCCTTCTAAGGCTTTGTTTAAAAAGGCATCATCTTGACTCATGACATCTTCAAAAAAGATATTGGGCGATTTCCCACCCAATTCTAAAGTCACAGGGATGATATTCTGCGAGGCGTATTGCATAATTAAACGCCCCGTGGTGGTTTCACCAGTAAAGGCAATTTTAGCAATACGTGAACTGGTGACCAGTGGTTTACCGGCTTCAAGACCAAAACCATTAACAATATTTAACACGCCCGGCGGCAATAAATCGCCCACAATCTCAGCCCAAATCAACATGGAAACAGGCGTATGTTCAGCGGGTTTTAATACAATACAATTCCCCGCCGCCAAGGCCGGTGCAATTTTCCAAGCCGCCATCAACAAGGGAAAATTCCAAGGAATAATTTGTCCCACAACGCCAAGCGGTTCATGGAAATGATAGGCGACCAAATCGGGACTGATTTCGCTCAACGTGCCTTCTTGTGCGCGAATGCAACCGGCAAAATAGCGAAAATGATCAATCGCTAAAGGTACATCAGCCGCTAACGTTTCCCGAATGGGTTTACCGTTGTCCCACGTTTCTGCGACTGCCAGAGCTTCCAGATTGGCTTCCATGCGGTCGGCAATTTTTAAGAGAACATTGGCGCGTTGTGCGACGGGAGTGCGTCCCCAAGCCGTTTTTGCCGCGTGAGCCGCATCCAATGCCAATTCAATATCTTCTGCTGTAGAACGCGCAATTTCACAGAAGTTTTTACCCGTCACAGGGGTAGGATTTTCAAAATACTCGCCTTTAACCGGAGCCTGCCATTGTCCGTTGATGTAATTGCCGTAGCGGGGTTTAAAATGAACTTTTGCGCCGTCTTGGTTTGGCTGTGCATACAACATAGTAAATTTTACCTTTAGTGGTGAAGAGGCTGATGAGAAGAATCGTAAAACAAATGACACGACCATGCTCATTTTGATTTACAATCACTGCACAGTATTTATAACAAAATACATACCAAAACCAAAAAGATACTTTATTATGTTGATTTTAAACCGATATTCTAAAATATGTCAATATCTAATAACGGTTTTTGTTTGTCACTGTTCTGTGACAGGGCGGTTAAAAAATGAGTTCATGGTGTATTAAACTTGAAACAGTGCTTTTTTTAATTTCTATTGTGAAGTAGGGAGTAAGCTATTTTTTTGTGTTTCAGTTGGCTTTTTGGTATCCCGTTTTTCCAATAAGCGCATCGCATTCAACAGCACCAGTAAAGAACTCAACGACATCCCCAAAGCCGCCATCCAAGGCGACACGTAACCCATGACCGCCGCCGGCAATGCCAATACGTTGTAACCAATCGCCCAAGCAATATTTTGCCGTACAATCACCAAGGTTCGCTTGGCTTGTACAACGCCTTTGGATAACAACGACAATTGTTCAGACAATAAAATCATATCCGCACTGGCACGCGCCACTTGCGTCCCGCCGCCCATCGCAATCGACACTTGCGCTTGAGCCAATACCGGCGCATCGTTTACACCATCGCCAATCATGGCCACCACTTCCCCCGATGCTTGACACGCTCGAACAAAAGCCAATTTATCATCGGGTTTTAAACCGGATTGCACTGTTGTAATTCCTACGGCATCGGCTACCCGTTTGGCTGCGGCCTCATGATCTCCCGTCAATAAGGAAACCCGATGACCGCGAGCATACAAGTCAGCGATTAACTTGGCCGCGCCTTCGCGTAATTCATCGGCCAGCAAAAACGCCGCATACACCTGTTGTCCTGTCGCCAACACAACAACCGTATCCCCACCCGCTTGCAAGGCCTGACTGTCAGTCACCGATAAATGGGTCTGCTCTGCGATAAATGACGGCGTGCCTAAATACCACATTTCTCCCGCAATCTCACCGTGTAAACCCGATCCGGGCGTATTAACCACAGATTGCGCCGTTAAAGTGTACTCACCCGCACGGGTTAAAATCGCTTTAGCAATGGGATGTTCTGAATGTTGTTCCAAAGCAGCAGCGAATTGCAAACAATCGGACTCAGTTTTATTTGAAAAAACATGGACTTGCTGCACGGCTAAACGGCCAGCGGTCAACGTGCCTGTCTTATCGAAAATAAAATGTGTGGCTTGGGCTAAGGTTTCCAACGCTGTGCCACGAGTCACTAATAGACCGGCTTGCGTCAAGGCACTGGTGGCCGCAGTAATCGCCGTGGGAGTCGCCAAAGACAAAGCACAAGGACACGTCACCACCAACACCGCTAACGTCACCGCTAACCAATCTTGTCCCCCATCCATCCACCAATACCACGCCACCGCAATAGATAAAAGTAACACACCACCCAAAAACCAACTGGCCACCCGATCCGCCACTAAGGTTAATGTGGGTTTTTCGCTTTGCGCCCGGGTTAATAAGCGCAAAATATGCGATAACACCGTATCTTGTCCGACTTTTTCCACCCGCATTTGTAATGGACTTTCAATATTAATCGTACCGGCCACCACGGGATGTCCGGGCTGACAAGTGATCGGATAACTTTCGCCGGTCAACAACGATTCATCAATACTCGACTGCCCCGTGATAATCACCCCATCGGCAGGAATACTTTCACCGGGACGAACTAACACCCGATCACCGGGCTGTAATTCTGCGACTAACACTTCTATTTCTTGAATTTGCCCTTGTTCGTTGGTGTCTAAACGGGTGGTTAACGTCGGCACCATTTGTACTAAAGTCTCTGCGGCATGTGCGCTACGTTGGCGGGCGAGAAATTCAAAATAGCGGCCGGTCAACAATAAAAAAGTAAACATCGCAATCGAATCATAATAAACATGACTTTCCTGCCCCGTAAATGTCACCCACACACTGCCCACAAACGCCAAAGTCAAACCCACCGAAACCGGAACATCCATCCCAATTCGTCCATGTTTTAAATCGCGCACCGCAGATTTAAAAAAAGGCTGTGCCGAATACAATAAAATGGGAAGGGTCAACACCAAACTGATCCAATTAAACAATTGTCGAAATTCATATTCGATTCCTGTTGACCAATCTCCGGCATAAACCGCCATCGCAAACATCATCACCTGCAATCCCAACACCCCCGCTAAACCGAGACGGCGCAATTGTTGTTTACGTTCTTGTTCTAACAATGCTTGTTGTCGTTTGGGATCGTAGGGGTGGGCTAAATAACCAATTTCGCTGATCGCTTGTAAAATACGACTTAATTGTAATTCTCGGCTATCCCAACGCACATGAGCGCGTTGCGTGGCGTAATTCATCTGCACCTCGCGCACACCGGGTAAAGTGCGCAAATGACGCTCATTCAACCAAATACAAGCCGCACAAGTAATGCCTTCTAAAATCAAAGACACTTCGCGTTCATGTTCACCAATTTCATTGACAAAACGCTGTTGAATAGTGGGATTGTCGTAAAGGGTGGTTTGTTTTAAGAATTCGGGGACTAATTCGCGGCCGGTGGGAGCGTTTTCGGTGCGGTAGCGGTAATAACTGGATAAACCACTGTCAACAATCGCTTGTGCGACAGCTTGACAACCCGCACAGCACATCAATTGGGTTTCGCCATCCACGATCACGGTAAAATCACTGTTTTCAGGGACAGGCAAACCACAATGGAAACAAGAAGTCATAAGGCAATTTTCCACTTAACAATTTAAAAATTACAAAACAGGTAAGATCACAGGAGGACGAGGAAAATGAAAAGGCGCATCGTAATCCACTCCATAAAAATATAACCCATGCGCAGGTGCGGTCATGCCACCTGCGGTGCGATTTTTGGCTAATAACACCGTATTTGCCCATTCTGGTGGACATTCTTGACGGCCGATTTTTAGTAAAACACCAACAATATTACGTACCATGTGATGTAAAAAACCATTCGCACCAATCTCCACCACAATCAATTCTTGTTGACGACGAATTGTTAGATAATGCACGGTTCTTATTGGATTTTTAGCTTGACAGCCTACGGCACGATAAGAGGTAAAATCATGCGTGCCGAGGAGATAATTGGCTCCGGTTTGCATCAATTCTACCTCCAAAGGATGATGTTCCCACGTGACGCGATGGTGCAACAGCCCCGGCCGCACCATACGATTTAAAATAAGATAACGATAATGGCGTGCGCGGGCTGAAAAACGCGCATGAAACTGTTCGCTGACGGGTTGCGCCCACAAAATGCCAATATCTCGTGGTAAATTCACATTTCCACCCAAAACCCATGCGCGCATACTACGTTCTACATGAACATCAATATGAATGATTTGGGACACGGCATGAACACCGCGATCCGTACGCCCCGCACAAATCGCCGTCACTTTGTGATCTGCTACGCGACTCAATGCGGCTTCAACCTGGGCTTGCACACTGTCCGCGTCATCTTGATACTGCCAACCACAATAAGGACTGCCATTATATTCCACACCTAAAGCAATTCTCATAAAAATAAATTAAATCATCTCAAGATATGCCAATAATAAAATAGCTGTTTAAATGCAGATAAAAAACAAGCTAATCGTTTCTTCAAAACCTATTTTGAAACCCGTTATTATAACTGAGTTCAAACCGAGTGTGCAGTTTTCATTGAATTACCATTACATCGGCATAATTTAACCTATGTAAATGTTAATCGATAAAGGATTAGATACCGTGCTTGCTCCTAAGTGTTTAAATAAAAGGAAACCATGAGATGAAACAATGGCAGATGACCTGTGCAACCGGTGCTTTACTGTTGTCCGTAGCTGTAGCGCAAGCCTCGCCGTGGCAAGCCCTACCCGAACAACCACCGATTCCAGAAAATAACCCACAAAGCGAAGCGAAAATTGAACTGGGCAAAACATTATATTTCGATCCACGTTTGTCCAAAAATGGCGCGATTTCTTGTAATTCTTGCCACAATGTGATGGCAGGTGGCGAAGACAATCGTCCCAATTCCGTTGGAGTACACGATGCCCGCGGCGGACGGGGCGCGCCTTCGGTGTGGAATGCGGCGTTTTTATCGGTGCAATTTTGGGATGGTCGCGCCGAGTCGTTGGAAGCCCAAGCGGTTGGCCCTATCACCAACCCGGTAGAAATGGCAATGGATGACGACGCGGCAGTGTTGGCGCGTTTAAATCAAATTCCTGGTTATGTGGAGCTGTTTAAAGCGGTATTTCCTGAATCTGATCCCGCGATTTCTATGGAAAATGTGGCCAAAGCCATTGCTTCTTACGAACGTACTTTAATCACGCCTAATTCACCCTTTGATCGTTATGTCAAAGGAGAAAAAGAAGCGTTGAATGAACAACAAGTTCGCGGTATGGAAACCTTTTTAAACACAGGTTGTGTGGCGTGTCATTCTGGTGCAAATTTCAGTGGGCCTGATTTACCGATGGGACAGGGCTTTTTTATGAAATTCCCGACTTTTGCGGGCAGCGAATATGATGCGAAATATGATTTATTGTCCGATCCGGGGCGTTATGAAGTCACCAAAGCAGACAGTGATAAAAATATGTGGCGTGTACCCACATTACGCAATGTGGCTTTAACTGCGCCTTATTTCCACAATGGTAAGGTTGCCAATTTGGACGAAGCGGTGCGTGTGATGGCAAAAACGCAGTTAAACAAAGACTTATCTGCTGAAGAAACCGCGGATATCGTGGCTTTTTTAAACGGTTTAACCGGAGAATTCCCCGTGCAAACCATGCCGCGTTTACCCCCCACTCCCAATACGACAGTATTGCCTTTGGCTGATAAATAAGAATAACGATTGAAGTTTTACTGTTTATTTCTTAAACACGTCAATGGCGATAAGTAACAGGGGTGACATAATTGTGTTATGTTGCCCCTGTTTTATTTCTGTTGTGGGGGAGCGGTTTTTTGCATTGCCAATTACACGGGTTGTTTTGCTCCAAACACATGTTCTGCCAATTGCGCAGGCGGAATTTCGGCAAAAGATAAGGGTGCGCGCCCGTTCACCATCGCCACATCACCCAATTGTTGACGATACACCGTTAATGCGCCTTGTTCCTGACATTCTGGACATTCTAGCAGTAAAGATAACAATTTATCTTGCTGTTCATTAGGCTGTATAGAAATAGGAAAAATATCCCGACAATACCAACAACGCACTTTAATGCAATAACTCACCATTAACTCCTTTTTGATTTAAAACTTTATTGGTTTCTCCATTTGCGCCCGTCTAATAGGTTAGCGACCGGATCGCGGTATGGAAAGTCCAGCTTATCGGATTGTGCAAAAATATCAAGAATACTTTATGTGATTGCTGAGATCAGTGGTATTCTTGAGGATTTGGGTTGGGTTTAAATTCAGAATTGCGGGGACACTGTGGATTGAGAAAAAAATAAAAACCCTTATTGTGCTAAAAATACATTTCATCATCAGGACAGTGACGCAGGATGACAGACTCCATCGCCAAGTGGTTAGTGCTGCACAGTGGCACATTGAAGGAAAACCGTTGTTTACATGAGATTTTGACCGAATTCGCAGTACACATTGAATGTCGTCACGCATTAGATAGTGTTACTGACATAAAATTATCAGAATTGCGCGGCATCATTTGGGCAGAATTTGAATCCAACGAGAATACCCTAGCGGTTTGTCGGCGGTGGCGATCTGACGCGCCGCAATTGCCTTTGCTGCTGTTGGGAAGACCGTTGTCTGAAAATGAATTATTGGATTTATTTAACACGGGAATTACGGATTATTTGCCTTGGCCATTAGACATGAATTCGGCATTATTAAAAATGCGGTTAAAAAATTATTGGCAATTGACCCATTCGATGAATCAGACATTCTCTATTCCTGAGCGCATTTATGAGGAAAATGTGCAGCAAGCGTTGCGCCATTTTGCCACCACTTCTCGTTTAAGTTCCATTGGTGAGATGACCACCATGATGGCGCATGAATTAAACCAGCCATTAACTGCTGTTTTAAGTTTTGCCGAAGTGTCACAACGTTTATTAGAACGCCCAGAACCTATTAAAGAAGAATTAAAACATACCATTTCTCGCATTATTCATAATGCCAAATTAACGGCGAATATTATTCGTCATATTCGTGAATGGGGGCGGCGAGGACGATTATTAAAAAAACCGACCCAATTAAACGGATTAATTGTTGAAACAAAGCAGATTGTTAAACGGGATTTATTGCGACAATCGATAGAGCTAAAATTAAAACTGATTGATCCATCTCCATTAATAGAAATCGATTATTATCGCATTCAACAAGTGTTATTAAACTTGATTTATAACAGCGCAGAGGCGATTTATAGTCATGCAGCAACCGTGCGAGAAATCACGATAGAAACACAAGAACAATCCCATTTTATCGAAATTAAAGTGTCTGATACGGGGCCGGGGATTGCGACAGAATTATTCGAGCAATTATTTAGACGATTTGTCAGCAGTAAAGCCGAAGGTTTAGGCATGAATTTGGCGGTTTGTCGCTCTTTAATTGAGGCACACGGTGGGGAGTTATGGATAGAATCACAAACACCACGCGGGGGGGCATGTGTCCATTTTACTCTGCCGCTGAAAACCACTGCAACGCACTGTGGAACATGATATTTTCTGATGTTCCGCTAGGCACGCAGTGGTTAAGAAAAGTGTGTTTAATTTTCCAAGATTTGTCCGCGATAAATTCGACGTGATTTACGATGTGAAATGACATCTGCATTTTTTGGAGATTGAGAAAGAGTAATGCCACGATAAATTTGAGTTTTTTCGCTGGTTTCAGATGGCATCATAGGTGGCGTATAATCTTGATAATTTAAAAGCGCAAAAATTTCAGCCGTATCAGGCAAATGTTGTTCATCCATTAGGGAAAAAAATACTTTCTCTGAAAAAGCATAACTGCCCGCTTGAATTTGACGCATATAAGGTAAAGCCATTTCTCCTCGAAAATGACCATAAGAACAAGAAATAATTTGTCCGTTTTTTAAAACAAAACTAACGGCTCGATTGTCTTCAGTAGAAATAAAAAAAGTTCCCGTTTTAGCTTGATTGCAAAGCTGATTTAAAGTCGCCATTAGGCCAGAGAATGCTAATAATGGTTTAGTCTGAACACGCATCATGTATACCTCATCACAAAATGGATTTTTGGGGACGCGATTCTGCATTGCGCAAAAATCATACCATCGTGCTACTTTAGGCAATTTCCAAACTATCTTATTGTTTTAACAGCTTATTTTTTACAGACGATCATTAACCCACCCAAGCACATTGCACAATAAAAGTGCGACACAGGGTAATTATTGTGCAATGCACACTAAAATCGCCAGAAAATATAGATTATTGGGTGGATAAAGTGTGGCGTTTTGCCTGTTTAAACGTGGCAAAATTCTCTTTTTTATACCCCCCCATGACGACATATTCGCCCAGCCAAATAAACTCTTGTGAGTCGGTAATAATGCCGCTGTGACGGTATAAAGTTTGCCCTTGCGCATCATAAAAAATAACCACAGGAGTCACCCGCACACGATGCTGTTGTGCGAATGCTTTTTGCGTCATGGTCGTGCCGTCAAAATCGGTTAATTCCACGTCACTTAAAATATCAACCGCAAAACTTTTAAAATGCTGACGATAAAAAGTCTGTGCTTTAGGGTCGATTAATGCAGTTTCTCGCATTCGCTGACAAAAAGGACAATTTTCCATTTCAAAAAATAATAAAATTCCCGCTTTTTGTTCTTCTTTAACATGGCTTAATTCTTCTTGTAAATCGCCAAAAGTGGAGTCAAAAAAAGCATGAGAAGCTTCGGCTGCTGGTAGTAAATTTTCAGCAGAAGATTCTCGATAACGTTGTTGACGATAAGCGGCAAAAGCTTCTTCACTTTTATCCCCTTGATTTAATATCCATTCGCCTAACCATTGATATTCTTCTGGGCGTTGCGTGTGTCCTTGGAAACGATATAACACTTCCCCTTGCGCATTAAGAAAAATAGACACAGGCAGTTGATTTGTACTGATTTCAAAACGTTGCGCCAGTTTAGTGGTGCTGATATTTTCTTTATTGAAATCAACAAGTTCTATCTCACTGTCCAATGGAACACGAAAAGCAGTAAAATGAGTTTGGTAGAAATTGGCTAATTTTTTATCTTGAAATAAAACCCGCTCCATATAAGCACATAATGCGCATTCGGTATGGGTAAAAAATAACAAAATAACAGGAGAATGATCCGTTTTAACGGAAGAAATAGAATCCGCTAAAGTATAGGGAGGATGATGTAGAAAAGAAGAATCCGCATTGGGCATGGCTGATAACGATGTCCAAAACAATAAGCACGATAATAAAGATAATAAATAGCGCATTTTTTCCTCCTTACAAAAAAACGCAGCAGAGAATAATATCACAAGCATTGTTTATTATTCTCTACCATTAAAAAAAGCTAAAAATAAGTCAATAAGAGATATTAATTTTAACTTAAATCACCGTCATTTCAAAATCACTTTTACCTACGCCACAATCGGGACATAACCAATCTTCAGGGACATCTTCCCAACGGGTGCCGGGGGCGATGCCTTCTTCGGGTAGTCCCTTTTCTTCGCTGTAAATGAAACCGCAAACTACGCACAAATAATTTTTATAAGGTTCTGTCATATTTAACGCCTCAGTTGTATGATAATGTGGTTATTGGAATGGGAGAGCGGTTTTTTTGGGGGCTTCTGATGCCTCCCAATAAAAAAACCGCTTTTTGACAAAGCGGCCTTTATTTGCCTCAAATTAAGGTTGTTTACACATTCTAGCAAGTGTTGACAACAATTGCAATGTGATTTATAAACTTATAACCATTCTTCTATTTAAACTCTACTAAATGACCCAACGGCTCAAAGTATGCTTAGATGAGATTTCAAGCATAAAATCAACCAGACTTTTTTTTGAACTTCTCAAAAAGCGAACGAGATATAGTTTTTTCCTCAGATAACATTTCTGTCGGGACAGCATACTTATCATTATTTAGGGTAACAATTATATCTGTTGGGAATCTCGCTTTATCTTGAATCTCTATTAAAAACTTAACAGGATCACCACTCACATCTATACCGTCTTCTTCTATGGAATGATTGTATCTAGTGTTGAATCCAATTTTATCTCCTGAGGGTACTGAAATGAGTTCTCCAATATCTCCATATTGAAATGAGGCTATCCCTGAAACTATGAAGTCATGTCTACCCAAAAGTAAACATTCAACATATAAATCACTGTAATCTACAATACGTAAAAGATACGTCATTACAAAAGAATCTATCTCTTTGAGCGAGGAATTAGATATTTCTAGTTTATAATTTTTAGAGAGGTGAGTAAACTCAAGAGATGTTCGACTACCATTGTCCTGTATTGAGGAGCGATGATGAACAAAAGCGTTTCTATAAATGGTTAAAATTCGGTATATGTTTTTTACCATTTTCTCCAGTGCTGTTGTTTCTGGCAATTTTTCATATTTTACATGGAAACTTTTTCCATTTACATCATCAGGATATTCATTCTCTATGTAAGAATCCAGTAAATCGAAAGACATTAACTCCCCAGATAGAACTGAGTGATCATCATTCTGACACAGAGGAGTCGTTTTTTCCACTATATACCTGGGTGTAGGTTTGCGTTCTCCATTGATTGACTCATACTCTATCCTTGTAATCATGTAATCAGTCAGTAAAACACCACGGGATATTGCGAGAGAGGGAATTAATTAAAGTAATTCTGTATATTCCGCCACAGTTTTCTCCATAATTTGCTTGAAGTCTAAAGGAAAATCAAAATAGAGATTCGATTGAACGAATACTGCTAAAAAACTACTTTTTCAGTTCAAGGATAATTGGAAGAATATTTTTCACACTTCCAATTACGTTTTTCTCTATGAAATTAATTATTGGGCCACCAGTAGTGTAGAAAATATGCTCCCCTATAAGGTCTTTACTTTCTGCTCTAACATTCAATCCCAGCAAAACTTGACCTGTCATGTCCCTATCGGTGCTAGAATATACAAAATTCACAAATAAAATCGCATTTTTGTGCGACTCAATATTTGTGTATAATAAAATCCCAATTGATTGCACATATTCCAATGTGCCGTAAGCACCATATCTTTTCCACAGTTGTTCCCCGTTGGTTTCGAGTTTATCAAGTACATGAAACCAATCTTCTACATCTTCCTTGCTGAGGACAGAATTGTTGTCCATCGTAGTGGCATCACTAATGAAAGTGATTTTAGCTGTAGTGTTCTTTTCAGTCAAAAAAACACTGACTTCAGTCAGAGGAAACTTAAAGTACTGAAAAGTATCAGTAAGAAATCTAAAGATGGAACTTGATTGATACTCTCTTCTTGATTTTGATACGCACGAAAGTGGGATAAACTTTTTGCTTGAAATGAAAACCATGTTTTCTGGCAAATAGTCATCAAATTTGTTAATATCCTTACAATCTTTTATGTCACTAATATCTTCGGAGTAACTGATTAATTCCAGCGAATTGGCACTGGACACAAGGCTGAACATGAGTAATGTGGTATAAAACATGGGGTAGCAAGCAATTAACGCTTTTCTGTACAAAATTTTGTACATACATATTTCTCCTGATAATCTCTCCATAATGTAATATTCTAATCTGCAAGGCGATTATACTACATTATTTTAGCATTTTACAATAAATATTTCACAATCTTCCCCCAAAAAAAACTTGCAATCCCCCCTTTAAGCCGCTACAATGCGCGTCTTAGATACACTATAGGCGCGTAGCTCAGTGGTAGAGCATCACCTTGACATGGTGGTGGTCGGTGGTTCGATCCCACTCGCGCCTACCATCTCCAGAAACGCCCAATAAACACGCCCATTTCTCAATAACGCAAAGTATTCGCTGAATCGCTATCATACAGCGGACGGTTTCGATTGACGGAAATTTTCCAATGCCCATCATTACCCTACCCGACGGAAGTCAGAAACCCTTCTCGCACTCGCCTACTGTCGCCCAAGTTGCAGAAAATATTGGTAAAAGTCTGGCTAAAGCCACTTTAGCAGGCAAACTCAATGGACAGTTAGTCGATACGTCAACGCCCATCACACAAGACAGCGATTTGACCCTGATTACCGATAAAGACATCGAAGGCTTAGAAATTATTCGCCATTCGTGTGCGCATTTATTGGCGCAAGCGGTTAAAACCCTGTATCCCGATGCGCAAGTGACCATTGGCCCTGTGATTGAAGATGGTTTTTACTACGATTTTGCTTATCCAGCGGGATTTTCGCTGGATGATTTGACGCGCATTGAAGAAAAAATGCGCGAATTAGCCGCTAAAGACTTTTCCGTTCAGCGCGAAGTGATGTCACGCGACGAAGCGGTTGCCCTGTTTCAAGACATGGGCGAAACTTATAAAGCCAAAATTATCGCCGATATTCCCGCCGATCAAACACTTTCATTGTATCGACAAGGTGAATTTATCGACTTGTGTCGCGGCCCCCATGTGCCAAATACGGGAAAATTAAAAGCCTTTAAACTCATGAAGTTAGCGGGCGCATATTGGCGCGGCGATTCTAAAAATGAAATGTTACAACGCATTTACGGCACCGCATGGGCAAGTCAAAAAGATTTAGATGCTTATTTGCATCGCTTGGCTGAAGCCGAAAAGCGCGATCACCGTAAATTAGGTAAACAACTCGATTTATTTCACGTGCAAGAAGAAGCCCCCGGCATGGTTTTCTGGCACGATCAAGGTTGGACGGTTTACTTAACGATTCAAGCCTACATTCGTCGCGTATTGCGCCAAAATGGCTATCAAGAAGTGCATACGCCACAACTGGTTGATCGTTCTTTGTGGGAAAAATCAGGGCATTGGGATAAATTCGGCGACATGATTTTTACGACCCAATCGGAAAATCGAGATTATGCCGTAAAACCCATGAATTGCCCTTGTCATATTCAAGTTTACAATCAAGCCCTGCACAGTTACCGCGATTTGCCGTTGCGTATGGCCGAATTTGGCTCTTGTCATCGCAATGAACCTTCAGGAACGTTACACGGCTTAATGCGCGTGCGTAATTTTGTGCAAGACGATGCGCATATTTTCTGCACCGAAGACCAAATTCAAGACGAAGTCAGTGCATTTATTGATTTATTATTTAAAGTCTATGCCGATTTTGGTTTCCAACAGATTTTAATCAAACTCTCCACCCGTCCTGTCCAGCGCGTGGGCAGTGATGAAGTGTGGGATAAGGCAGAACAAGCCCTCGCTTTGGCCTTGAATAACAAACAGTTACCATGGGAATTACAGCCCGGTGAAGGCGCGTTTTATGGGCCGAAAATCGAATTTTCGTTAAAAGATTCTATCGGACGGGTCTGGCAGTGTGGCACAATTCAAGTTGATTTTTCTATGCCCGGCCGTTTGGGAGCAGAGTACGTTGCCGCAGACGGCAGCCGACAAGTTCCCGTGATGCTACACCGTGCTATTTTGGGATCGTTGGAACGTTTTATTGGTATTTTAATCGAAGAACACGCGGGCGCATTCCCTTTATGGTTAGCTCCCACGCAGATCGCTGTATTAAATATTACCGATAAACACGCCGAATATGCCACCCAAGTGCAATCTCAGTTAGAACAACACGGCTTCCGCGCCATTCTCGACTTGAGAAATGAAAAAGTGGGTTTTAAGATACGAGAACACACCTTGCAAAAAGTGCCTTTTTTGCTCATTATTGGTGAGCGAGAAGTTGAAAATCAACACATTACCGTTCGCACTCGCAGCGGCGAAGATTGGGGCAGCATGACGCTTGATTCCCTAGTCCAACGCTTGAATGCGGACTTGTCACCTTATCTTTAGGAGGAAAATACGCCATCGCTGCCGAAAATAACAAGCCGACGCGCCTGAATGAACAAATCACCGCGCCGAAAATTCGCTTAATCGATGCCCAAGGGGAACAAGTCGGAATTGTTTCCAATCGAGAGGCACAGCAATACGCTCAAGAAGCGGGATTGGATTTGGTGGAGATTGCCGCCCAAGCCAAGCCGCCTGTTTGCCGTATTATGGATTTCGGTAAGTTCCAGTTTGAGCAAAATAAAAAGCGTCAACTGGCCAAGAAAAAACAAAAACAAGTACAGGTGAAGGAAATTAAATTCCGTCCCGGTACCGATGAAGGCGATTATCAGGTCAAACTACGCAACCTGATGCGCTTCTTAGAAGAAGGCGATAAAGCCAAAGTGACCTTACGTTTTCGCGGTCGAGAAATGGCCCATCAAGATTTGGGACAACAACTGTTAAAACGGATTGAGCAAGACTTAGTTGAATACGGAATTGTGGAACAATTCCCGAAAATCGAAGGTCGGCAATTGGTCATGGTTTTAGGACCGAAAAAGACTAACAACTAAAAATTTTTCCTGAAATTCAGGAACAATGCGGAGTGCATATAATGCCCAAATTAAAAACCAAAAGCGGTGCCGCCAAGCGTTTTAAACGCACCGCGTCTGGCTCGTTTAAGCGAGCGCAAGGCTTTCGCCGTCACATTCTGACCAAGAAAACCACCAAGCAAAAACGCCATTTGCGTAGCCCTTGCATGGTGCATGAGTCAGATACTCCCATGTTGAACCGCCTAATGCCCTACGCTTAAACTTGAGGAAATTCGTCAATGGCCAGAGTTAAACGGGGTGTGATTGCTCATGCCCGTCATAAAAAGATTTTAAAAGCCGCTAAGGGCTATCGTGGTTTTCGCAGTGGTGTGTATCGTGTTGCCAAGCAAGCGGTAATTAAGGCCGGGCAGTATGCGTATCGTGATCGTCGCCAGCGTAAACGTCAATTTCGTGCGTTATGGATTGCGCGGATTAACGCTGGAGCCAGAGAACATGGTTTAACCTATAGCCGTATGATCAACGGCTTAAACAAAGCCAATGTCACGGTTGACCGTAAAATGTTGGCTGAATTGGCGGTTTTCAACAAACCTGCTTTTGCCGCATTAGTAGAAAAAGCAAAAACGGCTTTAGCGGCCTAATTGCGTCACGTCGGATCATGTGATTTGTTTGGGCGAGTGTGTACTTGTGAGAGAACGCCCCCGCCCAAAAATTTTTCCCGTAAAATCAGCATGATAACAACAGAACCCCCCCTCAATATCCCACAGCCCTCTTTTCTCTCAGCGTAGAAAACGACTTATTCTTGATCCACTCCTCCTGTCTGCCCATCTTTGCGCTTGACTCATAAATATTAATGTGTACATTAGCAATCTGATTGATCTCATGTCACATTTGATTCAATACACGCCTGCTTTACCATCTCAATATTGTCAACACCATTAAACGAATAACGGCTGTCTGTTTCAAAATCCACTCGACTTTTTTCTGGTGAATCCGCATACTATTATCATGTTAGAAACCACCTATTTAACCAATCATTTCCTCATTGCAATGCCCGCGTTGGCAGACCCTCATTTTCACCAAACGGTGACTTACATTTGTATGCACAGCGAAGAGGGCGCAATGGGGATCATTATTAATCGCCCTATGGATATTGATCTCGGTGAAATCTTAGAACACATGGAGATCGAAATCGAAGATCCTAGGGCATCGCGTATGGCTGTCTTTGAAGGTGGCCCTGTACAACGTGAGCGCGGTTTTGTGTTGCATCGCCCGGTGGGGCGTTGGGATGCGATGGTGACGGCGGGATTGCGCAATGATTTAGGAATTACTGTTTCCCGTGATATTTTAGAAGCCATTGCCCAAGGGCGCGGGCCTAAAGATGTCTTTATTGCGCTGGGTTATGCTGGGTGGGAAGCGGGACAATTAGAACATGAATTGGCTAATAATTCATGGTTAAGCACGCCCGCCGACAATGATATTCTATTTCGTGTCCCCCCCGAAAAACGCTGGCAAGCCGCAGCCAGTCAATTGGGAGTGGATTTAAACTTACTCTCCAGCGATGCTGGCCATTGTTAGCGATGAATCACAGCAACAGTACCCTATTGGCGTTTGATTACGGACAACAGCGCATTGGGGTCGCTGTGGGACAGACGCTTGTTCCCAGTGCGCGCCCGCTTTGTGTTTTACAAAGCCGTCAACAGATTCCAGATTGGAACGGCATTAGTCGCTTGATCCAAGAATGGCAGCCTTATACTTTAATTGTCGGTTTACCGCTTCACGCTGACGGTACAGAAGGGATGATGGCACAAGCGGCGCGTCGTTTTGCGCGCCAATTGAGTGGGCGTTATGCGTTACCTATTGAAATGATTGAAGAAACACTTTCTTCCGTCGCCGCCAGCGGCCGACAACGCGAAAATGCCCCCAAACGTCGTCATACCCATCTTCCTATTGATGCCATTGCCGCGCAGATCATTTTAGAAACTTGGTTAGCAGAACACGCATAATGACTTATCTCGAAGCTCTTTTTGCCAGCATGACTCGTCAATTGACGCAACTGATTCCACCGCATGAACAAGAAAATGTGTTTATGGTCGGCATTCATACCGGCGGCGTTTGGGTGGCTGAACAGTTACACCGTCGTTTACAACTGCCGTTGCCTTTGGGACGCTTGAATATTGCGTTTTACCGCGATGATTTTACCCGCATTGGATTACATCCGCATGTCACTGATGCGTCGTATTTGCCGGTGGAAATAGAAAATCGTCACATTATCTTAGTGGATGATGTGTTGTACAGTGGGCGCACCGTGCGCGCTGCACACAATGAATTGTTTGATTATGGTCGTCCGGCCAGTATTAAATTAGCGGTTTTGATAGAGCGTCCCGGCCGAGAATTACCGATTCAAGCCGATGTGGTCGGCGTTTCTCTGGCGTTGACCGCAAATCAACACATTAAATTGACGGGTCCTGATCCGTTATCGTTGGATATTTTGACGTTTGATTGATGATCATTTCTTATAAAAATAACCCGTCGATACGCAGCATAGCATGAATATACAACTTGATTCTCAAGGTCGATTAAAACACTTTTTAGGTATTGAAGGTTTATCGCGTGAATTATTGGTAGAAATCTTAGACACAGCCGCCTCATTAATGCCCGTGAATGAAAAAGCGGTGAAAAAATTACCGTTATTGCGCGGAAAAACCATCGTAAATCTGTTTTTTGAACCCAGTACCCGCACCCGTACCACTTTTGAATTGGCCGCGAAACGGTTATCGGCCGATGTGCTGAATTTTAACATCAATGCGTCTTCCAGCAGTAAAGGTGAAACGCTGTTGGACATGTTAAATAATTTGGAGGCGATGCAGTGTGACATGTTTGTTGTGCGACATGATCAAGCGGGCGCGCCGTTTTTCATGGCACAGCACGTTCCACCGCACATCAGCATTGTCAACGCCGGCGACGGACGACATGAACACCCCACCCAAGCCATGTTAGATATGTTTACTATTCGCCAGCATAAGGGCGATTTTTCTCAATTGCGCGTGGCGATTATTGGTGACATTTTGCATTCTCGGGTGGCGCGTTCGCAAATTTTCGCCTTGACCACTTTGGGAGCCGCCGAAGTGCGCGTAATCGCACCGTTTACCCTAATTCCCAAAGGAATCGAAAATATGGGAGTGACGGTGTTTAATCGCTTAAAAGCAGGTTTAAAAGATGTGGATGTGGTGATGATGTTGCGTATTCAACGTGAGCGGATGCGCAGCGCATTGTTACCCAGTGAACATGAGTATTTTCAATACTACGGTTTGACCGAAGATTTATTAATGGAAGTACATCCTGACGCGATTGTCATGCACCCCGGTCCCATTAATCGCGGAGTAGAAATTGAGTCCAGCGTAGCCGACGGAGCGCGTTCTGTTATATTACAACAAGTGACTAATGGTATTGCAGTACGTATGGCAATCATGGCGATGGTATTGGGACGCGGTCATGAAGGACAATCTTGTCATTCCTCCTAACGAAAACGAATAAGGTCAAAAGGTCAAAATGAGTCATTGTTTTAGCCTCTGCGGTGGGCGTGTGATTGATCCTGCGTCGCGTTACGATGCGGTTGCGGATGTGCATGTCAAAAATGGAAGAATTGTAGGAATTGGTGATGTTCCCGACGGATTTGTGGCTGATTGGGCCTTAGATGTTACGGGGCAAGTGGTGTGTCCGGGGTTGGTTGATTTATGTGTGCGTTTACGCGAACCCGGTGCCGAACATAAAGGCACTATTCGCAGTGAAACCCGCGCCGCGGCATGTAGTGGTATCACAACCTTATGTTGTCCCCCAGATAATACACCAGTGACGGATACGCCCGCGGTGGCCGAATTGTTACAACAACGGGCTGAATTGTCCGGTATGGCAAAAGTCTTACCTTTGGCTGCTTTGACGAAAGGATTGCGCGGCGAACAATTGAGCGAAATGGGCGATTTGCGTGAAGCGGGTTGTGTTGGTGTCAGTAATGCGTTACAACCTGTTGAAAATTCTGATATTTTACGACATGCTTTGGAGTATGCTGCGAATTGTGATTTACCCGTTTTTTTATCGGCACAAGATGCGTGGTTAGGGCGTGCGGGTTGTGTCCATGAGGGGGCGATCAGTACGCGCTTGGGTTTGCCCGGTATCCCAGAGGCAGCAGAAACCATTGAAATTGCACGAATTATTTTATTAATCGAATTAACCCAAGCCCAAGTACATTTTAGCCATTTGTCAACGGCACGTGCGGTGGAAATGATCGCTCGCGCTCAGGCGAAAAATTTACGGGTCAGTGCGGATGTGTGTGCGCATCAGTTATTTTTAACCGATATGGATATTACGGATTATAACAGTCAGTGCCACGTTTATCCGCCGCTGCGTTCGATGCGGGATCGGGATGGATTACGCGAAGCCTTGCGGGCGGGATTGATTACCGCGATTTGTTCTGATCATCAGCCCCATGAGCGAGACGCAAAATTAGCTCCGTTTGCGCAAACGGCCCCCGGCATTTCTGCATTGGATACGTTATTGCCTTTAACCTTGCGTTTGGCTGAGGAAATGGGATTGGATTGGATTACGGCATTAGGTTATGTCACGTGCGGCCCTGCCGATATTTTGGGCATTGATGCGGGGCGTTTGCGTGTGGGTGGCGCGGCGGATATTTGTGTGTTTGATCCGCAGATTCAATGGGAATTAAGCGCGGATTCGATGCACAGTTTGGGTTTAAATTCGCCTTTTTTGGGTTGGTTATTTCAAGGACGAGTCACCCATACAATTATTGATGGCCGTTTGGTGTTTCAGGGCATTGGGAAATAAGTTATATCAAAAAAATAGATTTTGTCAGAATCAGAATTTACAGAATTTCAGGATTTTCAGAATTAAAGAATAAAAAATCGACTGAAAATAAACGACTGGCAAAAATCAATTTTGAAAATTCTTGTGTCTGTAAATTCCGATTCTGACAGAAAATTTTTCGTATCTAAATAAAGAGGTTATTATGTGTAACACTTGTGGTTGTAATGTCACTGAAGGCAATGCGCATTTAATTCGTGCGGGAGGCACTTTAGCCACTACGGAAGATGGTAAAGCGGCAATTCAAGTACTAAAAAGCCTATTGTCTGAAAATGATCATCAAGCCGCACATAATCGCGCTCATTTTGATGCCCATCAAGTTTTAGCGATTAATTTAATGTCTTCACCGGGGGCGGGCAAAACGGCTTTATTAGAAGCCACGATTGATGATTTACGACAAGAATTTAATATTGCGGTCATTGAAGGCGATTTGGAAACGGAAAATGATGCGCAGCGAATTCGTCTTAAAGGCGTGCCTGCGGTGCAAATTGTCACGGGGACGGCGTGTCATTTGGATGCGCATTTGGTGCATCAAGCCTTACATTCTTTAGATTTGACGGCGATTGACCTTGTTTTTATTGAAAACGTGGGCAATTTGGTGTGTCCAGCGAGTTTTGATTTAGGACATCATCGCAATGTCACTTTACTTTCTACCACCGAAGGCGATGATAAACCCGCTAAATATCCCGTGATGTTTCGTGCAGCCGATGTGGTTTTATTGACAAAAACAGATTTATTAGCGGTTTTAGATGATTTTAGTCCCGAAAAAGCAGAAAACCATTTACGCCATTTGGCCAGTCAAGCTCCAGTATTGGCAGTTTCGGCGCGTAAACAGTCTAATTTAAATGCTTGGTATGATTGGTTACGTGCGGAAATCGCCGCACAACGCACTCGCTTATCACAAGGATTGACGGCTTTACCGGCCATGCAGCCTGAAGGACAACGTTTACATGGAGGCGATGCGGGACATCATCACCACTCCCATGATCATCATGATCATCACGGACACTCGGATCACCCTCACTCACTTGGGATAAAATAAGGTATTTTTTATCTGCTGATTATATTGAAAGAATAAATGATGAATTATATTGTTACAACATCACCTCATCTTCACGATGCAGATGGGGTGGCCGTGTTAATGCGTCGGGTATTATATGCGTTATTACCGGGCGTATTGTTGCAAATGTGGTTTTTTGGTTGGGGCGTTTTGCTTAATATTGCGTTGTCCGTGGCAACGGCTTGGACGGTGGAAGCCCTCATGTTGTGGGCGCGACAACGCCCATTACAGCCGTTTTTAAGCGATTATAGTGCAGTTTTAACAGCCTGTTTATTTGCAGTCGCATTACCGCCTTTTTTACCGTGGTGGATGCCCGTATTAGGTATGGTGTTTGCGATTATTTTTGCCAAACAATTATATGGTGGATTAGGACATAATCCTTTTAATCCTGCCATGGTGGGTTATGCCATATTATTAATTTCTTTTCCCGCAGAAATGACCCGTTGGCCTTATCCTGTTTATTTGATGCCAGAAACGCTTAATTTTTGGCACAGTGTGCAATGGAGTTTTATGGGGACATTAAGTCATAGTTCCGTTGTTTCTATTGATGCTTTAACGGGTGCCACGCCATTAGATGCGTTAAAAACAGGATTAGCGCAGAATGAATCTATTCGTACCTTACGAATGCAGCCTTTATTTGATACGTGGGTGGCTGTGGGTTGGCAATGGGTTAATGTGGCTTATTTATTAGGTGGAATGTGGCTGTTATATAAGCGGGTCATTTATTGGCCTATTCCTGTGGGATTTTTATTGGGATTGGTGAGTTTATCGAGTTTATTTTTTATGATGGATTCGGGACGTTATGTTGACCCGATCTTTCATTTATTTACGGGCGCAACGATGTTGGGTGTTTTCTTTATTGCCACAGACCCCGTGACGGCGGCCACTTCGCCGCGGGCGCGTTTTGTGTACGGGCTTGGAATTGGGGTTTTGGTCTACGTGATTCGCACGTGGGGCGGTTATCCTGACGGCGTGGCTTTTGCGGTGTTATTCATGAATTTAACCGCGCCTGCTTTAGATGTCTGGTTAAAACCACGCCCGTTTGGACGATAAAAGTAGATGGTTATGATTTATTTAATACTTTTTCAACCCGCTTGAGCAAAGTGTGTTCATTGACAATCGTGAGATTAAACATACTGCTCATTGATGCGGCTTTTTCATCGTCTAATCCAGCCACTAATAACAGCGCGGAATCGGAATCAATGCCAATGCGTTTGCGTAGGGCTTGATATTTATTAATAGAATCGCGGAATTCGCCTGATTTGCATTCAATCCACAACGGTTGTTTTTCGATTAAGAAAAATATATCGATTTCATTTTGTGCTTGGTGAATGGTGGAGAGAATTCTTGAGCTGCGCAAACAAGAAAAATTCTTTTTTTGGCTTAATAGTAACGAAGCCACTTTCATAAAGCCATACCATTCCAACCATTCTCCATCAAAAAAATGCCGAATCTGTGGGCTTTCATTGAGCATAATGAAAATGGAATTTTTCTTTTTATCAAAATGATATTTAGAAAAAAAAGCAAATTCATAACCTGTTTGACAGACATTTTTTAATAGATGGGCTTGTTCTTTACTATACCAATTTTTTCAGAGTCGTATAATAATACTTTTTAAATAGGAGAGAATAATGAACAAGAGATATGAAGATTTAGAAGAGTTAATGTCAACAGGTGAAGCGAGAGAAGTGAAGCGAGCGATGGCAGTAAGAATGTCTTTGCTTGGTTTTGTGCGTGCGGAAGCGGCTTTAGCGTGTTGTGTCAGTGTGCAATTTGTGGATAAATGGAAAGCCATTTATTTAGCGTCAGGGGTGGAAGGATTAAAGTTAGCGTATAAAGGCTCGCCAGGGTATTTAAAGCCGCGTGAACGAGAAGATGTGATTAATTGGATACAAGAAAAGAAGACAATAACAATAGAGGAACTAAAGAGATACTTAAAAGAGGAGTATGATGTTTTCTATTCTTCAAATACTTCTTATACTAAATTATTAGAAGAAGCGAATTTAAGTTATAAGAAGACACACAAAGAGAATTCGGCAAAAGATGAGGTAAAAGTAGAAGCTAAAAAAAAAGAGATTAAGGATTTAATAGATAAGGAGCGTGAACAGATAGAAAGTGGAGAGGTAATGTACTGGATGCAAGACGAAAGCCATCAGTTGTGGGGAGATATTTGTGGTTATGTTTGGTCGAAAAAAGGAGAAAGAACGTCAATAAAGATGAGTAATTATCGCACTTCTCAAACGTGGTATGGAGCGGTGAATATTTATACGGGAGAATTTATTTTAGATAGGGCAAAGAAAGCTGATACAAAATATACGATAGACTTTATTAACTGGCTCATTTACAGATATAAAGAAGCCCGTCATGTGATTATTTGGGATGGTGCAAGTTATCATCGTTCTGAAGGTTTAAGAACTTATTTAGAGAAATTAAATGGGGGACTTCCAGAATCAGAATGGAAAGTTCGTTTATTAAGATTTGCGCCCAATGCCCCAGAGCAAAATCCAGTCGAGGATATTTGGCTTCAAGGTAAGAATTGGGTCAGAAAGAATTTTCATCGTCTATCAAGCTTTAAAGAAGTCACTAGTATGTTTGAGACCTTTTTGTCAGGTAAAGTGTTTAAGTTTAATAAAATTAAACAGTATCTTATACCTAATATCTAGCTAGATATTAGAACTTAATTTGTTTTTATATCTCACATAATTTTGGTATATAAGGATTCAATTCTAAATTAAACTTATCATAACCTTTGCGTTGTCGATAACGAATGCCTTCTAATAGAGGTTCTAATAAGGCCAAATTATCACCTAACATCACGGCCATTTCATCAAAATAACCTGAAATATCAGAGGCTTTAGCATTGGGTTCAATGATAATTTGTCGCTGTTTAAACCATTGTACAATGGGTTTAAAATCATTCAAAACCTCAGAATAGGCTTGATTTTCAAACGCATAGCCTTCTGTGTAATTCTGATCCGTGTCGATGTCTTCTTCAACCGTTGGGGGAGAGGTTGTGGTTTGTTGTTGTAAGGTGGTGAGTTCGGTTTTAACCTGTTCTAATTCTTTTTTTAAAAGGTTTCTTTCACGGTTTAATAAGATATGTTTTTGAATGGCTTGTTCTAAAGTGGCTTGGCTTTTTTGCAGGCGTTGTTCTAATTCGCCTTGCGTTTTTTTTAGTTCTAAAAATTGCGTGACTGCGGCATTGACTAATTTAACCGTTTCTACCACTTTAGCGGGTTTTTGACATTTTGGACAGGGCGCGACTTTACCCAAATGGGCATCGGCGACTTCTTTTAAAAATTGGCAATGTGGACATCGTAAAATAGCCATTTAACTTCCTCTTGTTCTTAAAAATCCTGATGTGCTTGTTTCAAATCAACGTTCACGCAGACTATTCTAATACAAAATAACAGTTGGGTATACTTTTGTTGAAAACAGGCTGAGTGGTGTGGCGTTCAGTGAAAATGGCTGAAAATAACAAAAAGATAATTGACAAATAACCCTTGTTTTCGTTAAAATCTTACGTTTGTCATGCTACCAGTAGAAGTTGATCCGCTATGAAAAGAACTTTTCAACCCAGTAATCTCGTTCGTAAACGTCGCCACGGCTTTCGTGCGCGTATGAAGACCCGTGGTGGGCGGGCTGTGATTCAGGCGCGGCGCGCCAAAGGTCGTGTACGCTTGAGCGCGTAACGGGGTAGATATGCGTGAACCCTGCCGTTTTCGGCGGACACAGCGTCTTCTCCGCGCCACTGACTTTCAATTTGTCTTTGACCAACCTTGTCGATCCAGTGATGCCCATTTCACGGTATTAGCGCGAGCTAATCAACTCGAATGGGGTCGCTTGGGACTTGTGATTGCGCGTAAACATGTGCGGCTGGCCGTGGCGCGCAATCGCCTTAAACGATTGGCACGGGAAAGTTTTCGACTCAACCAGCAACGCCTTGTGGGATTGGATTGTCTTGTTTTGGCCAAAAAAGGGGCCACAGAAACCCCCAATGCGCAACTCTTACAATCCCTGGCGCGTCACTGGCAGTACGTTGCACGTCGCTGCCACTCCAAAAAAAGCAGCCCCCCCAGCTAAAAAATATCCCCTCAACGGCGACAAAATGCCCACAATCACCCTACAATGGCCAAGGCCAAGCCTTTTGTTGAGGCGGCAACACCTTTTTGTTAAGTACACAGTATCGGAAACCAGATGACTATGGACAACATCAGATTAATGCTGATCATGGCCTTGATTTTTGTGCTATTGCTGATTTACCAAGCATGGCAAGAGGATTATGGCCCTAAACCGACCGTTGTTGAGCCGCCACGGGCTTCAACGCCTGCCCCCGACACGCCGGCAACAACCGCCAGTGCATTGCCTGACACCACGAATAACGATATTCCTACCGCACCGCCCTCCGATGCCAGCCTTCCTAATACCAGCAGCGTACTCCCTAAAGTGAGCTTTTCTTCTGTTTTGCAAGAAGAGCAGCGGGTGATTGTTGAGACGGATGTGATGATTGTTGAAATTGATACGATGGGCGGCGATTTACGGCGTAAGTTTTTATTAGATTACCCGGTGAGTGTGCAAAACAGCTCGCCTTTTCAATTGATGAATGATAAATTACCGAATTTATTTGTGGCGCAATCGGGTTTATTACCGGCGGATACGGCTCCGAATCATTTAACGGTTTATCAAGCCGAAAAAACGCATTATCAATTAGATGCAACGGGCGATACTTTAACCGTACCTTTACAGTGGACAAATGCGCAAGGCATTCGCGTGGTGAAATCATTTATTTTCACTCGTGGCAGCCATGTGATTAAAGTAATACATCACGTTTATAATGGCAGCGAACAACCTTGGTTAGTGCGTCAATATGCGCAATTTCAACGCACCCAAGTGGCTGAAGAAGGACAATCTAGTTTTATTTATACGTACATGGGCGGGGCTATTTCCAGTCCAAAACAGCTTTATGAAAAAATTACTTTTGAAAATTTAGCGGAAAATAAACTCAATCCAGAAGCCCGAGGCAGTTGGGCTGGGGGTTGGGCGGCGATGTTGCAGCATTATTTTGTCGCGGCTTGGGTGCCACCCAGAGAAGAGCAGTTTAGCTATTTTGGGCGCATGTTGACGGAAGGAAAACGCTACATGTTAGGGTTATACGGCCCAACAACCAGTGTTGCCGCCGGCGGAGAGCATCAATTTGAATTGCAACTGTACGCAGGGCCAAAGATTCAAGATCAATTAGCTGCATTAGCACCGGGTTTAGATTTGACGGTGGATTATGGTTGGTTATGGTTTATTGCGCAACCTTTATTCTGGTTATTAGGTGCGATTTACCATTTAATTGGTAATTGGGGGATGGCGATTATTCTGGTGACATTACTGATTAAATTGGCATTTTTTCATCTTTCTGCGACCAGTTATAAATCCATGGCCAATATGCGCCGTTTGCAGCCGCGTTTAATTGCGCTAAAAGATCGTTATGGCGATGATCGAACTAAATTGAATCAGGCCATGATGGATTTATATAAGAAAGAAAAAATTAACCCGCTCAGTGGTTGTTTACCGATTTTAATTCAAATTCCTGTTTTCATTGCGTTGTATTGGGTGTTGTTAGAAAGTGTGGAATTGCGTCAAGCGGATTTTCTATGGTTGACCGATTTATCCAGACCCGATCCTTACTTTATTTTGCCTTTGGTGATGGGCGTGACTATGTTAATTCAGCAAAAGTTAAATCCCGCGCCTTTAGACCCCATGCAGCAAAAAATCATGATGATTTTGCCGATTGTTTTTACCGTATTTTTTGCTTTTTTCCCGTCGGGATTGGTGTTGTACTGGGTGGTGAATAACGTTTTATCCATTGCACAACAATGGGTTATTACTAAGAAAATTGCAGGCGATGTCAGTTTGACGAATTAGTTTGCATTTGAAATAAAACAGGGATAGACCGCACCGATCTATCCCTGTTTTGGTAGTCCTATGTGCGTAGTGATATGAATAAAATTATCCCAACTAACGATTCGTTATCATGGCGAATAAAGTGCCAAATTGCTCCGATGTGATTTTCTAATTTTAAGGTTGGTTAAAACCTGTTTGTTTGCCAACAGCATCAGGTTTTATGCTTGAAGCCCTCTCTAGGCGTAATTCTTGAGTTGCTTGGTAGGGTTTAAATTGAGAATTACTGAAGTGTCAATTGCCAATAGAATTTTTAGCTTGTTTATGCGATACTTAGCAGTTAGCGTACGTTCGCCTAAAACCTAATCCTTCACTTTGCTTTGAGGCTGGTGTTTAGGTGCGCAATACAATAAACAGAGCAGGTACGCTGTCCGAGTACACAAAAAGCTGATGTGATAGCTCTGATGCACCAGAATAACCCGATAACTAACGGATTCTACCCGCAAAAAAATCATGCTGCCATTTTTGCACGCACCGATTTTCCGCATCAAAGGCGCGGCGGGATAAAATTCGTACTGCGACGGCTCTAACCTATTCAATGCCAGCCCGCCTGCCGCCTTTTCACCTTGATTTTGATTCTAGTGATATATGTCCATAGAAACTATTAATTCTTTTGCTCAACTTGCCCTTGCACCCGCTATTCTTCAAGCTGTTGATGAAGTCGGTTACGAGTCTCCTTCTCCCATTCAGGCAGAAAGTATTCCTCCTTTGTTGGCGGGGCGCGATCTGTTGGGACAAGCACAAACCGGCACCGGGAAAACCGCTGCTTTTGCTTTGCCCTTATTAAGCCGCTTGGACGTGTCCCAAGCGTATCCACAAATTTTGGTTCTCACACCCACGCGGGAATTGGCCATTCAAGTCGCCGAAGCCATGCAAACCTATGCCCGCCATCTCAAGGGATTTCATGTCTTGCCTGTGTATGGCGGTCAAGGCATGAGCAGCCAATTACGTCAATTAAAACGCGGCGTTCATGCTGTCGTTGGTACGCCTGGACGGATTTTGGATCACTTGCGTCGTGGCACGTTAGTGTTATCACAACTGAGAAGTGTGGTACTCGACGAAGCCGACGAAATGTTACGCATGGGATTTATTGATGATGTCGAAGAAATCTTAAAACATACGCCCAGTTCGCGTCAGGTGGCTTTATTTTCTGCCACGATGCCTTCGGTGATTCGTCAAGTGGCACACCGCCATCTGCGCGATCCCATAGAAATTCACATTAAGACCAAAACGGCCACCGTTTCCAGCATTAACCAACGTTATTGGCAAGTCACTGGTGTCCATAAATTGGACGCTTTAACGCGCATGTTGGAAATTGAAGATTTTGATGCCATGTTAATTTTCGTGCGCACCAAAACCTCAACGGTCGAATTGTCCGAAAAATTGGAAGCCCGCGGCCACGCCAGCGCACCATTAAACGGCGATATGAATCAAATTTTGCGAGAAAAAACCATTGAAGGCTTGCGCAATGGAACGATTGACATTGTGATTGCGACGGATGTGGCGGCGCGGGGCTTAGATGTAGAACGCATCAGCCACGTGATCAATTACGACATTCCCACAGACACAGAAGCCTATGTACACCGCATTGGTCGTACAGGTCGCGCAGGACGCAAAGGAGAAGCCATCTTATTTGTTTCCCCGCGTGAACGTCGTATGTTACGCGCCATCGAACGCGCCACTCACCAAACCATTTCGCCCATGAAATTACCCAGTCATGCCGATGTGGTGGATCGAAGAATTGCGCAGTTTAAACAGCAATTAAACGAAACATTAGAAGCCCAAGATTTAGATTTCTTCACGGATTTAATTGCGCAATACCAAGAAGAATATGATGTGTCTTTGGAAGAAATCTGTGCGGCTTTGGCCTTTTTGGTACAACGGGAACGTCCTTTATTGCTGCCCGCTGCTCCAGAAGTGCCTTTTAACGCGGCTGATGACTTCGACGATTCGCGCAGCAGCGGTGGCGGCGGACGGCGCAATTCCCGCCACGGAGACGATGTGGGCAATCAACCCGAACCCGGTATGATTCGTTACCGTATTGAAGTCGGGCGCACACATGGTGTACAACCCAAGCACATTGTTGGCGCAATCGCCAACGAAGCCAACTTGGACAGTCAATATATCGGCCATATTAAATTGTTCGACCATTTTAGTACGGTTGATTTACCGGCGGATTTACCGGCGGAATTATTCCAACATCTGCAAAAAGTCTGGGTTTGCGGTCAACAATTGCAAATCAGCGTGGACAATAAACCCAGTGGTGGTTCAGATCGGGGTCGTCCGCCGCGTCGTCCGTCTCGTGGAGAATACCGTGGTGATTCTCGTGACTCCCGCGATTCTCGTGACTCCCGCGACTCCCGCGACAGCAGAGATCGGGGTAGCAATGATCGCAGTAGCGATTCTCGTCCGCGGGGTTATCGCCGCTAAATTATTTTTAGCGTATTATTTTTATTAATTTTTTCTCGTTCTCAAGTATTATTTGGGAACGAGAAAAGCTAAATCACGATTTAGCCGTTTCCTCACACTAAAAAATATGTTTTACACTTCCTGCTTACTACGAATGTCACTCTTCTAAAACTTTCATCAACCACTGAACTTGAGATCACTTTATGACGCTCAAACTAACGCTACTCCCCTGGTTGTTCATGCTATTTCTGAGTGGGTGTGTTTCCGTACCCCTTATTGGTTCTGGGCAAACTGACCCCGCGCAAACATCCGATCCCACCCAACACGCTCGCCGTTTTGAACAACAAGGCAATTATCTTGCCGCTGCAAAAAGCTATATCCAACTGGCCACTAAAGCCAAACCCCCCCTACAACAAGAATATTATTTATCCGCCGTCGAATCCTATTTAAAAGGAAACATGTTTGTGGAGGCACGGATTGAATTATCGCGTTTAAATCTCGCCCCCGCCCCCCAACTCATGCCTCGCCAACAAATTGCTGCCGCTCGTTTGGACATTGCTGAAGGACAACCTTTGTTGGCCTTGCAACGATTACAACAAGTGGTGCCTCCGCCTGAATGGCGTGTTCCTTACCAGCAAACGCAGATTTTAGCTCTGGAAGCCCAAGGCAATTTAGTACAGGCCGTACAAGCACGAGTCGCTCTAAGCAACTTACTAACGACAGATCGCCCCGCATTATTGGCTAATCATGATCAATTGTGGAAATTATTGGCACAAATCCCCGATACCCAATTGACTGAATTAATGCGTCAGCAGCAAAAAGAAGTACAAGGTTGGGTGAGTTTAGCCTTATTGGTGCGTCATAGCAGTGCGGCGACACGCTTACCTTTATTACTCAGCAATTGGCAGAGCGAATACCCTCAACATCCTGCTACCATTGACATTATCCCCATGTTACAACAAGGGAAACAACCCACTTTACCTGTTGCCTCTCGACGGATCGCACTGTTATTGCCGTTGAGTGGTCAATTCAAAGTACAAGCTGAGGCGATTCGTGATGGTTTTGTGGCGGCGTGGTATGCGGACGGTGGGGCTAATAATCGCTCAGAAATCGATATTCAAGATGTGACGGGTAAAAATGCCCAACAAGTCTATCAAGAAGCGGTCAATAATGGAGCAACGGTGGTAGTGGGGCCGCTTGAGCGGGATTCAATTTTACAATTAGCCAGTGGGCAAAGTAGTTTACCTGTTCCCACATTGGCATTAAATTACGTTCCCATGCCAAATTATGTCGCTAATTTATTCCAATTTGGTTTAGCTCCAGATCGGGAAGCGGTGACAGTTGCGTTGCGTGCTTGGGCGGATGGGCATCGACGAGCGATTGTTGTTGTACCTCAAGGCGCGTGGGGAGATCGGGTTGGGGCTGCTTTTCGAGACACATGGACTCGTCAGGGCGGTCAGGTGATTCGTACCCAAGTGTATGGCAGTGATAATATTAGTACGGTATTAAAAGCATTGGGCAATGCCAGCACTGATGCGGTATTGCTTGGTGCTTACCCACGGGAAGCCAGAATGATTGTGCCTTTTTTTACTGGGCGATCAATGGCGATTTATGGCACGTCAGCGGTTTACAGCGATGCGGTGCAACGTCCTGATTTAAATAGAGATTTAGAAGGTTTACTGTTTGGGGATATGCCATGGGTACTGGCACCAGACTCTTCCGCATTACAATTACAAAATACCATCCAACAACAATGGCCTGCACTCTACCGAGAACACAGTCGGGTGTATGCGTTTGGTGTGGATGCGTATCAAGTTTTGCGTACTCTAGTACAAGCCCGTCCGGGAACACAACATCAAGGGCAAACGGGATTATTGACTTTTAACAATAATGGGGATTTAGATCGTGGCTTAATGTGGGCGCGATTTATCAATGGGACAGCCAGCCCTATGTCAAGCGATGGTGTCCAACGTATGGCAGAATGATGCCGTCTTCCGCTTCTCAACAACAACTCGGACGATGGGCAGAAGACACTGCCCGTCGTCATTTGTGTGCGCAGGGTTTAACGTGGCTGTGCAGCAATTATCGTTGTCGTTTTGGCGAAATTGATCTGATCATGCAACAAGGTGAAGTGATTGTTCTTGTGGAAGTGCGTTATCGTAAAAATACCCATTATGGTGGAGCCGCAGTCAGTATTGATGCCCGCAAACAACAACGCTTGTTACATACCGCTTCTCACTATTTGCAGCATCATCCTGAACTGGCTGATTGTACTTGTCGTTTTGATGCCGTGTTATTGGAAGGTGATCTGCATTCTCCCCAATTAGATTGGGTAATAGATGCGTTTCAAGCCAGTTAAAAATTTGAGTGAGATAATGACCATGCAACATGTCGCCTCTTTACGTTATGAAGTGATATTTAAGAAAGCCTTTTGTGATGTAGAAATCTTTAAGGCGTTTGTCAAGGATTTTATTGGTATTGATTTGAAAATTGATAAAGTCGAAACCGAAAAGAAATTTGAGAATCCGATTGGTAATGTGGATTCACGATTTGATTTATATGCTGAAGATTTAGAAAATCGGGTGATTGTTGATATTCAACATCGTCGTTATGATGATCATTATGATCGTTTTTTACATTACCATTGTGCGGCGTTATTGCAACAGGTGGAAAGTGCCGCGAATTATGCACCGCAATTAACGGTTTTTACGATTGTCGTTTCCACTTCTGGCACAAAAGAAGATGTGGCGATTGCTGAAATTAATTTTGATCCCGTGGATTATTTTACTAAGCGAGCCTTGAATAAAATTCAGCATCGTGTACTTTATCTTTCTCCCAAACATGTGAATGCAGAGACACCAGAGCCTTATCAAGAATGGTTGAAAGTGATTCAAGACAGTTTAGATGAGCAAATCGACGAGAGTATTTATCATAAACAAGCAGTACTAAAAATTGTGAATTTGATTAAACGCGATGGCTTAACGCCACAAGACCGCGCCCGCATGAAAGATGAGTATGCCGAAGCCCAATTGCGGGTGAAAGAAAAACTAGAGGAAAGGGAGATTGGGATTGAGATTGGTGTTGAGAAGGGAATAGGGATCGGTGTTGAGAAGGGAATAGAGATTGGTGTTGAGAAAGGCAAATTAGAAACTGCCAAAAATCTTTTCGCTCAAGGTTTATCGGTAGAATTAATTGAGAAAAGCACGGGAATTGCGCGAGAACTTTTTACCAAAATGGAATAACAAACTATGCAACATGTCGCCTCTTTACGTTATGAAGTGATATTTAAGAAAGCCTTTTGTGATGTAGAAATCTTTAAGGCGTTTGTCAAGGATTTTATTGGTATTGATTTGAAAATTGATAAAGTCGAAACCGAAAAGAAATTTGAGAATCCGATTGGTAATGTGGATTCACGATTTGATTTATATGCTGAAGATTTAGAAAATCGGGTGATTGTTGATATTCAACATCGTCGTTATGATGATCATTATGATCGTTTTTTACATTACCATTGTGCGGCGTTATTGCAACAGGTGGAAAGTGCCGCGAATTATGCACCGCAATTAACGGTTTTTACGATTGTCGTTTCCACTTCTGGCACAAAAGAAGATGTGGCGATTGCTGAAATTAATTTTGATCCCGTGGATTATTTTACTAAGCGAGCCTTGAATAAAATTCAGCATCGTGTACTTTATCTTTCTCCCAAACATGTGAATGCAGAGACACCAGAGCCTTATCAAGAATGGTTGAAAGTGATTCAAGACAGTTTAGATGAGCAAATCGACGAGAGTATTTATCATAAACAAGCAATATTAAAAATTGTGAATTTGATTAAACGCGATGGCTTAACACCACAAGACCGCGCCCGCATGAAAGATGAGTATGCCGAAGCCCAATTGCGGGAAAAAGAAAAACTGGAAGAAAGGGAGATCGGAATTGAGGAAGGTAAATTAGAAGTTGCTAAAAATCTTTTCGCTCAAGGTTTATCGATAGAATTAATTGAGAAAAGCACAGGAATTGCCCGCGACGTTTTTTTGAAAAACACCATACCCGAGAGTAAATATTAATGAACACATCTAACCAATTTGAAGCCTTGTTTAAACAATTTACTGAGCAACTACCTAAAGGTGCTTTAGAACTGCAAAAGGATTTAGAGAAAAACATGCGCGTGGCTATGGAAGCCACATTTAGACGTATGAATTTGGTCACGCGAGAGGAATTTGAGATTCAAGCGGCGGTTTTAGCCAAAACACGCGCTAAATTGGAAGCCCTAGAAGCCCAAGTCGCTGCCTTAGAAGCCCGAATGCAAAACGACTCTGCTCCATCCACTTTGGATAGTGCAAGTTAAAATGAGTATTCGTCGTTTTGAAGACATCACACCACAGATTGATCCATCAGCTTATCTTGATTCGTTGTCTTTGGTGTTGGGACGGGTAAAAATTGCGGCACAGGCTTCGCTATGGCCGTATGCGGTGGCGCGAGGGGATGTGCAGTCCATTGAGATCGGCGCACGCACCAATGTACAAGATCATGCGATGTTACATGTCACCCATGATGGCCGTTATTCTCCGGGCGGGCGCGCTTTGGTGATTGGCGACGCAGTCACTATCGGACACCATGCGACACTCCATGCTTGTACGATTGAACACCATTGTTTGATCGGCATTGGTGCGGTGGTGTTGGATGGTGCGCATTTAGAATCTTATGTTTTACTGGCCGCCGGCAGCTTAGTCCCACCGAATAAACGCTTATGTGGAGGGTATTTGTGGCGCGGTAATCCAGTACAACAAGCGCGTCCCCTGACAGAACAAGAACGGGAATTTTTCGATTATTCGGCGAATCAATATGTATTATTAGCGCAACGGCATCAACAGGCCAGCGTTGTGATTTCACGAGATGCCGCTGCACATGGCGTTTAAAACCGCATCGACAATTGTTTTACATGATTATTTTGAACAAATTGAAGGCGGTGGCCAATTAAGTCGTTGTTTAGCGGAACAATTGCCTGCGGATTTGGCGTATGGTTTTGCGTGTTTACCGCGGCCGTTGTTGCGTGGGGGAAAAGAGTGGGATTTGCAGCAATTTAGTGCCATTCCTTTGTGGCGACAATTTAAATTAGCGCGGGCGTTTGCACAGCAAACGGCTTTTTTAAATGAATATGACACGGTGATTTACAGTGGTTTTTATACGCCATTGGCTGTGCATCAACGTAAGAAATACGGTAATGTGTTATATTGTCACACGCCGCCGCGTTTTATTTATGATCAGAAAGCATTTTATCAACAACGCCTTCCATGGTTATTACGGCCGTTATTAAATGCCTTTATTACCTATTTACAACCTCGTTATGAATCGGCAGTCAAGCAAATGCAATTGGTTATTGCCAATTCGCAGCATGTGCGAGCGCGAATTCAGCATTATTTGGGCTGCGATGCGGCGGTGATTTATCCGCCTTGTGATATGCAACAATTTCGTTGGTTAGAACAAGGAAATTATTATTTATCCACGGCGCGTTTAGACCCGCTGAAACGAGTGGATCAACTTGTGCGGGCTTTTTTAGAATTACCTGATCGTCAATTGGTGGTGGCATCGGGCGGGAGTGAGTTGGCGCGTTTGAAAAAATTGGCACAAGGCGCGTCGCACATTCATTTTACGGGTTGGTTATCGGCGACACAATTGGCGGATGTGGTGGGGCGGGCGATGGCGACTTTATATGTGCCTTATGCTGAAGATTTTGGCATGTCGCCTGTGGAATCCATGTCCGCAGGTAAACCCGTTATTGGCGTGGCGGAGGGCGGTTTATTGGAAACGGTGATTCATGGGGAAACAGGTCTTCTTCTACCCCCGAATTTTGATCTTTCTCAATTACAAGCGGCCATTTTGGCATTAACGCCTTCTCGTGCTTTGACCATGCGCCATGCGTGTGAGCGGCGCGCACAACAATTTAGCACATCACGTTTTATCGCAGAAATGAGACAACAATTGTCTTTGCTCGAAAAATAATAAAGGCATGAATCTTTTGAATTCATGCCTTTTATTTTTACTAACTATGATAATGATCTAAAGGATTATTCAGCCTTATTTAAACCATAAATATAAGCAGCTAATAAATGCACTTTGGCATCACCTAAAAACTCGCCATGTGCGGGCATCACACCACGACGACCATAGGTCACAGTTTCTTTGATGGCTTCTCTTGAACCACCATACAACCAAATATTGTCTGTCAAGTTAGGTGCGCCCAGCGCGTGCATCCCCGTTCCTGTTGGCATGTGACAAGCCACACAGACCTTGCCGTAAACGGCTTGGCCTTTCTGGGCTAACTCGGCGTTGACTTCACGACCGCTGAGTTGCATCACATATTCAATCACGTGATCCACTTCTTCAGGTTGTAAATTGTTGGTTTTGGCATCGGGCATTACAGCATTACGGCCTTTGGCAATTGAGGTTTTAATGGCCTGCGGACTGTCGCCCCACAACCAATCTCCATCCTTCAAATTGGGATAGCCCGGATTGCCACCAGCGTCCGAACCATGACACGCTGTGCAGTAAGTTAAAAACAAACGTTCACCAATTTGCAGCGCATCTTGATTTTTGACCAACTCTTCAACGGGTAACGTGGCGTATTTGGCATAAATTGGTCCATAAGCCGCCTCAGCCGAATCCACTTCCATTTGATATTGGTTGGTAGAAGTCCAGCCCAAAATACCTTTAAACGATCCCAGACCCGGAAACAAAATCAAATAAATTAAGCCAAACACCAACGTGATGTAAAACATATTTAACCACCACATTGGCAAGGGATTGTTCAGTTCAGCCAATGACTCATCCCAAACATGCCCCATCGTTTTTGCGCCATCTTTGTCTTCGGGACGCTCTCCACCAGATTGCCACCACACCAGCCAAAAACACGCGGCAATCCCCAGCAGAGTAGGAACGATAATAAACCAATCCCAAAAATCACTCACAAATACATCGCTATCAAACATTGTGTTTATCCTTTGTTGATTTTATAGAATCATCATCTTCAAGCAAATCACGATTGATTTCATCAAAGTGCGCTTTGCGTTTGCTGCTGTAAGCCCAAAATGTGATCCCCATGAAGATGACAAAAACAACCACCGTCCAAACAGACTGGAACACTGAATAAAACGTTTCCACCTTTATCTCCGTGTTTTAATGTGAACGCCTAAACCTTGCAAATAAGCAATTACGGCATCCATTTCAGTCTTACCTTCTAACATTGACGGGGCTTTAGCGATTTCCTCATCCGTGTAGGGGTGTCCTAAGGTTCTGAGGACTTCCATTTTACGTTGAATTCCTGTGGTTTTTAACGGTGTCGTTTGTAACCAAGGATAACCGGGCATCACCGATTCTGGCACTACATCACGAGGGTTGATCAAATGGACACGATGCCATTCATTACTATAACGACCGCCCACACGATGTAAGTCAGGTCCTGTCCGTTTTGATCCCCATTGGAATGGACGATCATAAACATACTCGCCCGCAACAGAATAATGACCATAACGCTCAGTTTCAGCACGGAAAGGACGAATCATTTGTGAATGACACAAATAGCACCCCTCGCGCACATAAATATCACGTCCTTCCAAACTCAAGGCATCGTAGGGTTTTAAGCCTTCGACGGGTTGCGTGGCCGCAGGCATAAAAAACAGCGGCACAATTTGCACCAAACCACCTATGCTCACCACCAAAGTAATCAAGATGATCAGCAGGCCGACGTTTGTTTCAACTTTCTCATGGGAATTTGCTGCCATTGTAACTAAGCTCCTTCAACTTCAAATTCATCTGGCATGAATAACGACTCAGTCTGACAAGCCATCACGGCTGTCAGCACTGAGCATTAACGGGAATTAATGGGCATGGGCAAGTTGGGGATCAGGGATTTTTGCTTCCACTGCTTTAGCCCCTGCAACGGTGCGCCATACGTTGTAAGCCATAATGATTGCCCCCAGTAAGAAGAATGCCCCACCAATAAAGCGTGTGACATAGAAGGGGTGCATGGCTTGCACAGATTCCACAAAACTGTAAGTCAATGTGCCGTCTGCATTAGTCGCACGCCACATCAAGCCTTGCATAATGCCAGAAACCCACATCGCAGCGATATACAACACCACGCCAATCGTCGCCACCCAGAAGTGAACTTCAATTAACTTAATGCTATACATTTCGCGTCCGAATAAGCGAGGAATTAAATAGTACAAACTCCCCATACTCACCATCGCCACCCAGCCTAACGCGCCAGAGTGAACGTGACCAATTGTCCAATCGGTGTAATGAGACAAGGCATTGACTGTCTTAATCGCCATCATGGGGCCTTCAAACGTGGACATCCCATAGAAAGACACAGAAACAATCAAGAAACGCAACACCGGATCAGAACGCAATTTTTCCCACGCACCAGACAAGGTCATGATTCCGTTGATCATCCCGCCCCAAGACGGTGCTAACAGAATCAACGACATCACCATCCCTAATGTTTGCGTCCAATCGGGTAAGGCAGTGTAATGCAAATGGTGAGGACCTGCCCAAATATAGGTGAAAATCAAAGCCCAAAAGTGAACAATCGATAAACGATAGGAATAAACCGGACGGTTGGCTTGTTTAGGAATAAAATAATACATCATACCCAAAAAGCCCGCGGTCAAGAAGAAACCTACCGCATTATGTCCATACCACCATTGAACCATCGCATCTTGAACCCCAGCATAAGCAGAGTAAGAATGGAATAATGAAGTGGGTAAGGCCAAGTTATTAAAGATGTGCAGAATGGCGATGGTGATGATAAAAGCACCATAGAACCAGTTGGCCACATAGATATGTCTTACTTTACGCTTAGCGATAGTTCCAAAGAACACAATGGCATAAACCACCCAAACCGCAGCGATGAGTAAATCAATGGGCCATATTAATTCGGCATATTCCTTACTTTGGGTCAATCCCAACGGCAAAGTGATGGCAGCCAGTACGATAACCGCTTGCCAACCCCAGAAGGTGAAAGCCGCCAATTTATCGGAAATCAAGCGCACATGACACGTCCGTTGTACAACGTAATAGGACGTAGCAAATAACGCCGAACCACCGAACGCAAAAATCACTGCATTAGTATGCAGCGGACGTAAGCGACCAAAGGTCAACCACGCAATATCAAAGTTCAACGCCGGCCATGCTAATTGTGCTGCAATAAGCACCCCGACCGTCATACCAACAATAGCCCAAACAATCGCCATAATGGCAAATTGTCTTACTACTTTATAATTATATGTTGCTTGCTCTACCACATGCTTCTCCTAACTACTTGAATAGATAACCAAAGAAGACTTTTATTCCATCCAAACACCCCATTCCAATCCGCTGCGACAAGAGGATTGTAGGATCATCCTGCGGGGAATGGTTTGTTGTAAACAGAAAGGTACACCTTCGACCCGCTCATTATAACGAGTAAACCGTGAATGCACAGCCTAGCAAACCGCTTACATGTAAAAAAATCAGGTCAAGCTGTGTGTAATTCATCAACTTTAGTGGTTAATTAAAGGTAAAACTGATTTTACGCCATAACGATTTATGAAAATGACTGTAAAACAATTTTCCCCACATTTTTGTTTTGCGCCATATAGCGGTGGGCAGCCGCTACATTTTCCATGTCAAACACCGTGTCAATTATCGGCCGAAGCGTTTTATCAGCCAACAAAGGCAGCCAATGCGTGACGAAACGTTGCACCATCACTCGCTTTTCTGCCAACGGGCGCGTGCGCAAAATAAAGCCCTTTATCTGCACATGATGCGTTAAGAGACGCGCCAGAGAGATGTCCGTCCGATGCCCAGCCATCAAAGCCAACATCACCAAACGCCCGCCCGCACGTAACAAATTTAAATGCAAGTTGACCTCTCGCGCCCCAATCACATCTTGAATCACATCAATACCTTGCTCATGCGTTAAAGCCATGATATTGGCAGCGAGGTCTTGGGTTTGATCGTGAATCACGGCAGAAACGCCCAATTGTCGAATTTTCTGCACTTTATCCGCGCTACCAGTGGTGGCAAAAACTTCGGCACCGAGATAAATCGCCATTTGTACGGTCGTTGTGCCTATACCGCTGCCGGCGGCGCGAATTAACACCCGTTCTCCCGCTTGCACCTGTCCCAATTCGACTAAGGTTTCATGCGCAGTGACAAAAGCTTCGATAACAGCAGCCGCTTCAATATCCGACAAACTGTCAGGAGTCGGCACCGCCAACTGCGCATCCATCGCCACATATTCCGAATATGCACCGCCGCCCACCAAACCAAATACCCGTTGTCCCACCGTTAAATGTGCAACAGATTCCCCCACGGCGACAATTTCCCCAGCGGTTTCCAAGCCCAAAATGGAAGATTCTCCAGCGGGTGGCGCGTAAAGTCCCCGACGTTGCAAAATATCCGCACGGTTCATTCCTACCGCACTGACTTTGACCAAAACCTGTTCGGGAGAACACTGCGGTCGCGGCACCTGCCCTATGCGCAGTCTGTCTTCATCTCCAAAACCATCTGCAACAATGGCCCGCATCATGTTAGAGGTAATCCAGTAATAAACGCAAATCTTTCTCTTGAATCACCACATTAGCTTGTTTTTGCAAAATCTCCCGCGCACAAAAAGCCACCTTTTTCGCCGCAAAAGGAAACATTGACGCATCATTCGCCCCATCACCAACCGCAATCGTTTGCTCTGGACTGATGCCCAATAATTGTTGTAAACGCTGCAACATTTTGCCTTTGGAGTCGTTAAACATCATTTCTCCGCCGACTTTACCGGTCAAAAAACCATCTTTATGGTGCAGAATATTGGCAAATTCGGCATCTACGCCCAATTTTTCCCCAAAATAAGCCGTTGCTTGACGAAATCCTCCAGAGAATACTACGACTTTATAACCCAACTGTTTTAATGTTCGCACCGTTTCCATTGCCCCCGGCATCAACGGCAATTGATGGCAAATGCTCAACACCTGCGGATAAGGAATGCCCACCAGTAATTCAACTCGTGCCGTCAAGGCTTCAAAAAAATCCAATTCTCCCGCCATCGCCCGTTCTGTAATCGCAGACACCGCAGCTTTTTGTCCACAAGCGGCAGAAATTTCATTGATCGTTTCGCCATCCATCAAGGTCGAATCAAAATCAAACACACACAATTTAGTCATTTAATCCGTTCCAATCGTCACGCTGATGTCGCAATTTTCCGTGTAATTGTTACAATTTTCCAAAGCCATCAATTGGGCATCCTGCTCATATCGCCCGTGGCCGGTACCAAAACCATCGTCTCCCTCTGCCAACGCGCCATAACCATTCTTAAACCATAATTCAACACTACAAGACGAATCCTCACTGTCCAAACGCGCCAAACAATTGGCTAAGGCTTCAGATTCAGCCGCATCGCGTGAAGAAAAATTAGTGGCATAACCATGAATTCTCTCTTCTAAAGAGTAGGCAATTGCCCCATATAAATTCTCCGCCAAAACAGACCCTGTGGAACACAGAAAAAAACCACCAAATGCCACACTAAAAAAACGCACATTTTGCTTAAAAAAAGTCATAAAAATACTCCCTTATTCAAGAGATAACGCAGAGGTTAATGATTCACCCTTAATGGGTACTGGGTAAAGCAATGCCGTGTTTCTTCATTTTACGATACAAAGTATTGCGGCTCATTTTCAAACTGGCGGCCGTATTGGTAATATTCCAACGATGACGCTCCAACTCCTGCAACATCACATTGCGCTCGGCCGATTTTAACACATTGTCTCCATTGACCGAATCCACCGATTCCATCGCCGGCGCATCCACAGCAACTTGCACACCCGTAAGCGGCAATTCTCCCTTCGCCGAGCCGTATATCCATTGACAAGAATCAAAGGCACTGACTCCAGTAATTTCTGTGGGCAAATCTTCTACCATAATAGTCTGTTGCGTACACAAAGCCAATGCGGTGCGTAAAACATTACGCAATTGCCGAATATTGCCCGGCCAATCGTAACGCAATAATAATTCAAACGCATCACTGCTGATATGTACCGCTTGCCCATCGCCATTTTCCATTGCTAATACACAGCGAATTAAATGATCTAAATCCGTCCGTTTGCGCAACGGCGGCAAACTTAACGTAATGCCATTTAAACGATAATATAAATCTTCGCGGAATTTTCCGCTGGCAATCAAATCGCCCAATTGATGATGCGTGGCACTGATAATATTTAATTTCACAGGAATCGCCTGCTCACACCCCAACGGCAACACTTCTCGCTCTTCTAACACCCGCAATAAGCGCGTTTGCAAGGCCAACGGCATATCGCCAATTTCGTCTAAAAACAAAGTGCCTTCATGGGATTGTAAAATTTTACCGCGCATCCCTTCGCGCCGCGCTCCCGTAAAAGCCCCGTGTTTGTAGCCAAATAATTCGCTTTCAATCAACGATTCAGGAATTGCCGCACAATTCAACGCCACAAAAGGCTTATTAGCGCGTTGACTGGCTTCATGAATACTTTTAGCGAGGGCTTCTTTTCCTGTTCCCGTTTCGCCTTGCAACAAAATGGCAATGCCTTTGTTCATCACTTTCTGGGCATAACGCATATTAGCGGCCATGCGCGGATCGCGGCCGGCTAAATTAGCTAGATTAATACAAGTATACGTTTCATTCACGGCGGTCATCGCCTCGTTACAGAGGGTTGTTGTGGAAACGTGGGCAGGCTGACGACAAAGAATCGCAGTGGCAGTGGGAAATTGCGGGGTGCGCAATAGCGCGTAATAAGAACGTCCTTGTGCCAGTTCTTGCAATAGGCAAACGTGGTTGGCTTGCCGTCCAGCCCACGCCATCAATGCGGATAGCGGCGTATTAAATACATCGGTTAAACGACGTTGCAACAGGGCATCTCGACGATTCAGATCCAATTGGGTCAAGGCATTTTGATTGCTGGCCAAAATCTGTCCATTTTCATTCACCACAATCAGGCCTTCTCCCACATGTCCGACGTATTCCGCACGGCTGTGGAAGCGCACAATCCATTGATGTCGCCATTGACGAAGAAAACCTAAATTTTCAATTAACTTGGCCGACATTCTCACCAAAGCGGCTGTGTGTTGATGTATTTGTTTGGAATCACGAGAATTGAGCGTGGAAACATCCAAAATCGCCAGCAATTCCCCTTGAGAATCAAAAATCGGCGAGGCAGAACAGGTTAATTGCGTATGTTGAGCGCGAAAATGTTCTTCTCGACAAATGGTCACGGCTTGTTTTTCATGTAAACATGTCCCAATGCCATTCGTGCCTTCTTCTTTTTCACTCCAGACCGCCCCCGGACGCAAACCCGCTTGGGCAAATTGTTGCGATAGCGCAGGATCGCCCACGTAATTGAGAATGATCCCATTGCGGTCGGTCAGAATCACCGAATGTCCAGAACTGGCAATACGCTGATACAACAAAGACATTTCTTCTTGAACAAAATCACCTAATAATTCAGTGACTTGATCTTGATGATCGGTGAGCGTTTGACGTTCAATGACAATGGGTTCGTGCCGTTTGGCTTCGGGGTCTAAGCGATAGCTGTCTAAACAGCGTTCCCATGAGCGAATAATTAAGGCCTCCACAGGATCGATGACTTTAATTTTGTTACGAGTCAGGGCAACGATGCGATCAGAATGATTCATGCTGTTTTCTCAGAAACGATGCAGAGTTTTAGACAAATATTCGGTATCACATTGCTGTGACAGGGAGAATGTCCTTTGGTTGGTGGCCTACTGTGTCGTGGCGTGTCATCAATCGCTGGGGGATTGCCCGCTGGGGTTAAATGCCGTGGATTTGGTTTTGTTATGGGGATGATGACACGTTGGATAGAGGTCAAAATCATCAAGATTCAATCTAAGCAGGCTTCCTATTCAATTGTGCCGAATTCCTGATATAAGTCAATGTGTCTGTGTTGATATTTAGGCTTCTTGCGGAAATCAGTTTGATCTTTGAATTTCAAAATTAAGCACACTGGAGATCATGTTAAAACGTAAAGCAACACCTTTTTGTCAATAGCGATAACATTCGCTGAGTCTGCGAAAAATTTTTAGTGGACGAATTTTGGATAAAAGAGGCTTAATGAACGGAGTTTGCTCTTTTTAGCGGGAGTTTGATGGTTGGGGCGAATGTGGGTTAAATCTTGAGAACTAAAATCTGAAAAAATACACGTTTCTGGAACAATATTTGAGTGACTTAATTTGGATAAAGTAAAGGATAAGACTTTTCTTGCAGAGATTGCTCGGAAAGATTATTATTTTCCTTTTCAGTAGAAACCATTTTTCTAACCAAAGATTGTTTACCAATTAATTGTAACGCTTTATGTTGTATATTTCCATTTATTGCGCTTTTTATAATATTGGCTCTATTTTCTGCATCAATCTTCTGTAATTTATCAAATGGATAAGTATTTTCTTTTAAAATTTTTTCTGGTGATTTTGGAATTCTCGCATTTTTTGAATAATCTGTAAGATAGCTCAGTTTTGAGGATTCTTCTGAGCTTGCTTTTTTCCAGTAATCTGCTTTTCTTGATCGGGTTAGATTATCAGAAAACTTTTCTATATTTTCAACTACAAGCCCCATAGAAAGTTCATCATCAGGTAATTTGCTCGTAGCAACAAAGATAGTTCTATCTCTACTAACGACATATACCAATTTTTTCAGAGTCGTATAATAATACTTTTTAAATAGGAGAGAATAATGAACAAGAGATATGAAGATTTAGAAGAGTTAATGTCAACAGGTGAAGCGAGAGAAGTGAAGCGAGCGATGGCAGTAAGAATGTCTTTGCTTGGTTTTGTGCGTGCGGAAGTGGCTTTAGCGTGCTGTGTCAGTGTGCAATTTGTGGATAAATGGAAAGCCATTTATTTAGCGTCAGGGGTGGAAGGATTAAAGTTAGCGTATAAAGGCTCGCCAGGGTATTTAAAGCCGCGTGAACGAGAAGCGGTTATTAATTGGATACAAGAAAAGAAGACAATAACAATGGAGGAGCTAAAGAGATACTTAAAAGAGGAGTATGGTGTTTTCTATTCTTCAAATACTTCTTATACTAAATTATTAGAAGAAGCGAATTTAAGTTATAAGAAGACACACAAAGAGAATTCGGCAAAAGATGAGGTAAAAGTAGAAGCTAAAAAAAAGAGATTAAGGATTTAATAGATAAGGAGCGTGAACAGATAGAAAGTGGAGAGGTAATGTACTGGATGCAAGACGAAAGCCATCAGTTGTGGGGAGATATTTGTGGTTATATTTGGTCGAAAAAAGGAGAAAGAACGTCAATAAAGATGAGTAATTATCGCACGTCTCAAACGTGGTATGGAGCGGTGAATATTTATACGGGAGAATTTATTTTAGATAGGGCAAAGAAAGCTGATACAAAATATACGATAGACTTTATTAACTGGCTCATTTACAGATATAAAGAAGCCCGTCATGTGATTATTTGGGATGGTGCAAGTTATCATCGTTCTGAAGGTTTAAGAACTTATTTAGAGAAATTAAATGGGGGACTTCCAGAATCAGAATGGAAAGTTCGTTTATTAAGATTTGCGCCTAATGCCCCAGAGCAAAATCCAGTCGAGGATATTTGGCTTCAAGGTAAGAATTGGGTCAGAAAGAATTTTCATCGTCTATCAAGCTTTAAAGAAGTCACTAGTATGTTTGAGACCTTTTTGTCAGGTAAAGTGTTTAAGTTTAATAAAATTAAACAGTATCTTATACCTAATATCTAGCTAGATATTAGAACTTAATTTGTTTTTATATCTCACATAATTTTGGTATAGTGATTAATAGTGTATGTTTTTTCTTTAATTCGATAAGTAGTCACAATTGTTCCTGTCTGGGTATCCATAGGACTTAATTCATCGAAAAAAGAATGTATTTTAAATTTATAGCAGCAGACACTCCCATTTCTGTCTAACGCTCTGATTAATAATTCTTTATTTTTATCAATGCTTGTTTTCTTGTTAGGATTTTTATTATTATAAATAGCAATTATAGTGTAATTATTTACACTATCTTCTGTCCCTTTTTGAAACTCTTCTACATCAGCACATATAACATCCATAACTTGATGCGTTTTTTCTTGAAAATCAAAACTACCTTGCAGCATTTTGTAAAAATCTACATACTCAGAATTAAATTTTTTTCCTATTTTTTTATATAAATTTCCTCCCACTTCTTCACAATAACGCTTGACAGTTCCAAGATAATCAACCATTTTTCGATACAAAACTGAATCTTTATCAGTTGTTATGATTACTGTAGATTCTATATTTTCGCCTTCTAATGCTTGTTTGGTTATATTTTGGCTACCAAGCCAAATTTCTACTTGTCCGTTTCCTAAGTCAAACAAGATAAATTTAGCGTGCATCAAAGGATATTTTCCGTTATCTTTTCGATACATAAACAAATAAATGTTTGCGTTTCTTTCAATCAAACTATTTAGTGAGTCGATATTCGTAGGCTCATGAATATCAACACACATATAGGAATTATTAAGTGCCAATTTTTCAGCCAAACCAGAAATAAAGGGCGCATTAATGCTCCAAAAAGCAACAGCCCCTTTTATAGAAACACATTTTTCTATTGAACACTCCATACGCTCCTTAATGCTTTTTTCGTTTTTGGATTGTAAAAATTCTTCCATTTCCATTTACTTCACGCCTTTAAAATCATAACTTGCTAGATAAATATCCTGAAAAATCACGCCTCGACATGCCTAACTTATTGCCTTGGAGATAGGCATTGTCACACACATTGGAGATTATACACAAAATTTTAATACAGTCAATATGTATTAGCTAAATTATGTAATCGGATATTATTCAGAATTTACCCCCGTCAGTCGTTTATTTCCGCATTTTAAAAAATTCTGTAAATTCTGATTCTGACAAAATAAGGGTTTTGTGAACTCTATTTTTTTGGAAGACCTATTTCTTACCCCGCCGCAGAAAAATCAAACAATTGCGACAACGCCAATCCGGGGTTTTCCGCCCGCATAAACGTCTCACCAATCAGAAACGTGCTAACGCCTGCATTTAACATCAACTGCACATCAGTCGATTGATGAATACCGCTTTCAGTGACCACCAGATGCGTATTTGGAATATATTTTAATAAATCCAATGTGGTCTGTAATGAGACGTTAAAAGTACGCAAATCGCGGTTATTAATGCCAATAAAAGGAATTTTTAAAGTCAAAGCGCGTTCCAATTCTTCATGATCATGCACTTCCACCAACACATCCATGCCCAAATCCAACGCCAATCCCGCCAAATCATGCAGTAACGCTTCTCCCAACGCAGAAATAATGAGTAAAATACAATCCGCACCCAACACCCGCGATTCATAAATCTGATAATCGTCAATCATGAAATCTTTACGCAACACAGGCAATTGACAAGCGGCACGCGCTTGGCGCAAATAATCATCATGGCCTTGAAAAAAATCCTGATCCGTCAATACAGATAAACACGTCGCGCCGTATTGTTGATAATTACTGGCCAATTGATCGGGATAAAACGGATCGCGCAATAACCCTTTACTGGGAGAGGCTTTTTTGATTTCGGCGATGATGCCAGCACGCTGCGCGGTTCGTTGGGTTTCAAGCGCATGAAAAAAACCTCGCGGGGGCGCAAGGTCTTCGATTTGGGAACGTAAGGTTTTTAAAGTGATTTTTTCACTGCGTGCGGCTATTTCTTCCGCTTTGCGCTGTAAAATTTTTTGTAAAATATCAGGGGGGGAAGTCATTAGTATTCCTTTGTGCGGTTCACATCTGACAAGTGAGCCTCTCAAGAATACACTTGAGACGCTCACAGACTGTTAAAATTTAACAGCCCTCATCAACACAGTGAAAAAACTAAGCCGCGTCCAGTCCTTTCATACTTAAACGAATACGACCTTGCTTGTCAATTTCTAACACTTTAACGCGCACCATGTCGTTTTCTTTCAACTTATCGCTGACTTTTTCTACGCGCTCTTCAGAAATTTGGGAAATATGCACCAGACCATCGCGGCCGGGCAAAATGGTCACAAAAGCCCCAAATTCCATCAATTTAACCACTTTACCCTCGTAAATACGCCCAACTTCCACATCCGTCGTGATCAACTCAATACGACGACGCGCTTCTTGACCTGCTTCTAAATCGACGGAGGCAATCTTCACTAAACCATCATCACTGATGTCAATTGTTGCACCCGTTTCCTCAGTCAACGCACGAATGGTTGCGCCACCCTTACCGATAACTTCGCGGATTTTATCGGGTTTAATATAAAAACTCACGATTCTAGGCGCGTGTTTGGACATTTCCAAGCGTGGTTTAGGCAAGGCTTCTTGCATAATATTGAGAATATGTAGACGGCCTTCGCGGGCTTGTGCTAAGGCAATTTGCATGATTTCGCGGGTAATGCCATCAATTTTCATGTCCATTTGCAAGGCAGTGATACCACGAACTGTACCCGCTACCTTGAAATCCATATCGCCTAAGTGGTCTTCATCGCCCATAATGTCAGACAAAACGACAAAACGCTCGCCTTCTTTCACCAAACCCATCGCAATTCCAGCCACAGGAGCTTTAATTGGCACGCCCGCATCCATCAAAGACAAACTTGAACCGCATACGGTAGCCATAGAACTAGAACCATTCGATTCAGTCACTTCAGATACCAAACGAACTGAATACGGAAAATCTTGCAAACTGGGCATAATGGCTTGTACGCCACGTTTAGCCAAACGGCCATGACCGATTTCACGACGTTTTGGTGTGCCGACACGGCCAATCTCACCCACACAATAGGGAGGGAAATTATAATGCAGCATAAAGCCTTCTTTACGCTCACCTTCTAAGGCATCGATCACTTGCGCATCGCGTTCCGTTCCCAGAGTCGTGATCACTAAGGCTTGGGTTTCGCCGCGAGTAAACAGCGCAGAACCATGCGTGCGCGGTAACACGCCTGTGCGAATGGTAATCGGCCGCACAGTGCGATTGTCTCGGCCATCAATACGCGCTGCACCCGATAAAATCGAATCGCGCACCACTGATTTTTCCAATGCGTCCAAAGCCGCCGACACATCGGCCTCTGCCCACACGCTGCCCTCAGCACATAATGTTGCCACGGTTTGGGCGCGTAAATCAGCCACTTGCTGTTGTCTGGCCAATTTTTCGCTGACTTGATAAGCGGCTTGTACGGCAGTGAGTGCGGCATTTTTCACCGCTTCGGTCAATTCGGCATTCACCGCGGCGGCTTGCCACACAAAAGGAGTCACGCCCACTGCGGCCGCAAAATCACGAATCGCACCGATCACAGTTTGCATTTGTGTATGGCCGTATAGCACGGCATTTAACATCACTTCTTCGGGTAATTCTTGGGCTTCAGATTCAACCATTAACACAGCCGATTCTGTCCCGGCCACCACCAAATCCAATTGTGAACTTAACAATTGATTGAAGGTAGGATTCAGCAAAAATTCCCCATTGCGATACCCAACCCGCGCCGCACCTAATGGGCCATGAAACGGTAAACCCGATAAGGTTAAAGCCGCCGATGCCCCAATTAATGCGGGAATATCCGGATCAATCTCTGGATCGAGCGATAAAACAGTGGCGATAATTTGCACTTCGTGATTAAATCCGTCAGTAAATAACGGACGAATCGGACGATCAATCAAGCGGGAAGTCAGCGTTTCTTTTTCAGAAGGGCGGCCTTCTCGCTTATAAAAACTGCCGGGAATGCGTCCCGCGGCGTAACTGCGTTCTTGATAATCGACCGTCAGAGGGAAGAAATCACCTTCTGTCGGTTTGCTGCTGGCGACCACCGTGACTAAAACGACGGTATCGCCCATACTGGCAATAACAGCACTGGTGGCTTGGCGAGCAATTTCGCCGGTTTCCAGAGTGACGCTGTGTTGACCATATTGGAAGGTTTTTTTATGCGGAGCCATTGGTTTCCTCAGACGGTAACGATAACAGTAAATCGGGGTGACACAAATTAACGGCGCAATTCTAAGCGGCTAATTAATTCTTGATAACGGGACAAGTCTTCTTTTTTCAGATAATTCAACAAGCTACGACGTTGGTTCACCATCGTGATCAAGCCACGACGTGAGTGATTGTCTTTCTTGTGTTGTTTGAAGTGTTCGGACAAACTGGAGATATTCGCGCTTAACAAAGCGACTTGGACTTCAGTAGAACCGGTGTCATTCTCGGAACGACCATATTGTTTGACAATTTCTGCTTTTTGTTCAGTAGTTAGCATAGTTTCTCAATTCCTCACAGCGGAGAGTAGTTTAGCTCAGTTAATCAAACGTGTTATTTTAATTCAACTTTTTTGCTAGTACAAGTTAAATTTGTGTCCTACTTGTAGGCGCGATAAATTTCCCTCATTTTTAACCGACAAGGAGGCGCGGAAAACGGCTCCGTTTTCGCGTAATCACCCATGCCCACAGTATTAAGCAACGGAATTCGCTTGTTTTACGAAAAACACGGTCGCGGTCAACCTTTGTTACTTATTGCAGGAGTAGGACAAGGGGTATTGTTCTGGCGATTGACTTTATTACCCTTGTTAATTCCCCATTATGAAGTGATTTTATTTGATAATCGCGGCATGGGCGACAGTGAAATGCCAGATGATCCTTTTACTGTAGAAATAATGGCAGAAGATACGCGAGGATTAATGCGTGCTTTAGGATTAAACCAAGCGGCTATGATTGGGCATTCTTTAGGTGGTGCGATTGGTTTTGAATTAGCAAAAAATTCTCCCGAAAAAGTCAAAAAATTAGTGATGATGTCCGCGCTTTATCCGGGGCCACAAGCCGTTCCGCCCTCACCGCGTGCGCTTGAAGTATTGACTTCACGCGAAGGTGATTTATTCGAGTTAATTCAACGCGGCATTCGCATTGCTACTGCGCCTGATTTTGAGCGACGCAATCCCCACCGATTTAGTGCAATGGTGCGTTTAAATTTAGAGCGTACCCAATCCGCAGCGATGTATGTGAAACAATCTCAAGCGGGCTTGTTTTATTTAGCTATTGATCATTTAGCTGATAATGCTTTCATAACTCCCACATTACTTTTATACGGGGAAAATGATGAAGTCACTCCTGCGGCTAATGGTGTATTAATTCAAGAGAAAATCGCCGCATCACAGCTCATTCGTATTCCTGAAGCGGGTCATTTATTGCCTTTGGAACAAACAGAGGCTTGTGTGCGGGAGATTCGGGCTTTTATTCCTGCTTAATTTCCGCTTATTTATTTTATTTTAAAGGCGTTGGCGGAGCTAATAATAATCCTTGTGCAAAAGGAATATTTAAACGCTGTAATAACGCCAAAGTGGCCTCATTTTCCACATGAGTGGCCACCAAATGAATGCGCAATAATTGGCATAAATCGTAAATGGACATTAATAAATGTTCAGCAAAATTATCTTCATGAACCGTGTCTAACCAACGACCATCTAATTTTAAATAATTAATCGGCCATTCTCGCAAACGCAATAAAGAAATGCTTTGGTGATTAAATTCATCTAAGGCCACTTGACAACCCAATTGACGCAAGTTTTTAATAAAATCAACCATGATGTCTTGATGAAGCTGTGCAGCGGCTTCGCTGATTTCAAAACAAAATTGCCACGGTTTTAATTTAAATTGGCGCAATTCTTGGCGTAGGAATTCAGCAAAATTGGAATCTGTTAGCGTATCTGCATTGACATTAAAACTAATTAAATAACCTTCAGGCAATTGCTCTCGATGAGTCGCTAAATAGGCGAACGTTTCTTGTATCGTCCAACGGTCTAATTGCATCAATTGTGTGGGATTTTGTAATAAAGGCAAAAAAGTTTCGGCATCAATCCATTGTTGTTCTGCATTTTGCAGGCGTAATGAAATTTCTGTACCTAAAATTTGCCGATTGCTTAAAATAAGCATGGCTTGTTGATACAAATATAAACGTTGTTCAGACAAAGCCAATTTCACTTCATTTTGCCAATATTGATGCACAGAGATTAAGCGAGGCATTGCTTGTGCATTTCGCGCTTCATTGGCATGAGATAAGGCAACATAACAATGCAATTCTGGATTATCTCGCGCCACTTGGCAGGCTTGTTCAGCCCGTTGTAACAAGTCATCTACACGCCCATATTCCGCGGTCACTGCCACTGCGCCAATCGCCAAACTCCCGTGTAACCGTTGCTGTTGCCAAATAAATTCAAAGCCTTGCATGGTTTCCAAAATATGTTGACATACGGATTCTGCTTGATGTGAAGCGCAGTCTTTTAGTAAAATCGCCACATGTTGATGATTTAAACGAGTCAACATATCATCGTAACGAATTCGCTTTTTAATTAAACCTATCCATTGTTGCCACAATAATTCACTGGCTGCTTGCCCATAACGACTATAAACTGTTTTAAATAAATCCGATTCTAAGTAGAGTAATAAATAATTTTCTTTAACTTGATTTAGTGAAAAAGCACGCAGTAAATTAGACAATAATTGTTCAAAAATAGGGCGCGGATATAAATCAAGCGTTTGTTGTGAAAAATGAGAAGCAATGCCTTGTCTTTCTAAACTGTCTTGATGTAAAGAATGAAACAACACAATAACCCCCGCAATATGTCCATCTCGATGCCGAATAGGTGCGGCTGACATATTAATGGGAAATTCCTGACCTTCACGAGTCAATAATAAACACGCATGAGGCGGATTAATCACACCATGCAAACAACGGTGAATAAAATTTTCTAATTGGTCATTGTGCAGATTTTTAATATGAAAAATTTCTGCAATTGGCTTTTCTAAAGCCTGACTATGTGACCATTGTAAAATGCTTTCTGCGGCAGGATTTAAATAACGAATATAACCTTTTTTATCCGTGGTCATGACGGCATTCGCAATAGAATGTAATGTGGCTAAAGCCAATTCTTTTTCACAAATCACGTCTTCTTCAGCTTGACGACGTTGCGTATAAGCCGCTGCCACTAAATAAGCCGTTAATGCGGTTAATGCAATAAAAGCAATTTCCAACATTAAGCCTACTGTGCCTGCTTCTAAACGTCCTTCTAAATGCAGGCGATTTAGACCACCCGTTAATAAAATCATCGCCACCAATACGCTGGCTAATGTTGCCCCATGTTGCTCAAAACGAATCGCCACCCAAATCGCAAAAGGTAAAATCATATAAAAAAATAAATAACGATTGCCATAGTCAATCGTTAAACTCACTCCACTCACCAAAATTAAACAAGATAAAATAAAAATTAATTCTAACCATTGTCGATAATGGGTAATAAGTGGCGGTTTAATTTGTTTCCACGTTAATAATGCCGCGGTAATGATCAACATCCCCACACCATCACTAAACCAAATCGTGATCCAAATTTGAAAAACATAATCTAAAGGAATAGGATTGATTAATAAACCAATTGCACTTATACTCGCACCCACAAATGGACTGATAAATAAAGTGACTGCCATAAATAACAGCACATCACGCAATTGTAAAAATAGCTTCGGAAACTTTAACCTATTTAATAACCAAACCGCTAATATGGCCTGTAATGTGGCCGCCGTGGCATCAATAAAAACAAGTGAATAAGGCACACTTAAACTAAGTTTTAATACCACATTTCCCAGTATGATGCCCGGCCACAAACGAACACCAAACCACAACAACGCCGTTAAAGCCACACCGGCGGCTAAAGGAATAGGCATTGCACCTCGTTGCCCAGCCTCCAAAAAATGACTTAACCAAGAAGCCGCAGAATAAATAAAAGTCAGTGCCAATATCGCCAGTAAATAGCGCGCTATTTTTAATCCAAAATGAGGGGAAAATTGTAGATATTTGTGCATAAGGGTGATCAGCGTTTTATATTAAAATATTTCGGCAAAAATGATGTAAATGCACAATTTGAAAATTCAGTCATCCTCTCTGTGGTGATTTTTATAAAAAATTAGGATAATTGAACCTTATCAGAATGAACAGGATTTGCCTGATGGCATCCATGTCAATTCTGATGCAGACAAATTTGCTGAATGCTACTGGGGCGCGTCGGGATCGCGGCAAAAGCTGTCTAAATAGGCTTGGGCGCGTTCCGTTTCTCGGCGACGGGTGTCGTCGGGCATGAGCCGATATAGGCTTGGATTCGCGGGATCGGCTTCCATGAGCGGCTCTCCTGCGTTGAGACGTGCCAAATTGTCGCGGGCAGTTTGACAATTTTCTGCTTTGTGTTGCTGTATTTTTTTGGCTTCGTCGCTCAACTCTTCGTCGGGCAATTCGCTCGCATTCACAGCAGAATCAGAAGGTTGGTCGTTCTGAGCGTTGGCAGGAGATGCCGCTGGTGGGGTGGGACGCGCCGATTCCAGCGGACGTGTGGTGACATCTTGCGCAGTTTCAGGTGGGGGAGTCTGGGTAAACTGCACATTTCCATCTTGATCCACCCAACGGTATAATTCAGCGGCTGACCCATTAAATACAACCACCAACAGGCTTAACCCCATATAAACCGAGTTCATTTTCAACATGGCTTTGCTCCAAAAAAATTTACAGTTTGACTAATCAGCAAATAGTGTACCTTAGAAAAAAACTAAACCAAAGTCTTTTGACTTTATTTTAATTAAAATATTTTAGATTTAAATAGGTTTTGTAAAATAACTAAATGAATACATTGTATGTTAAAACCAAATCCCGCACCAGTTTGGATTGGTAAAACGTCATGTTACTGGCATTGAGTGCATTGTTAATTTTTTTACCTGCGGCTTTCGCCTTATATGTGAGTTTAACGCAATCGGTGCAAGCTGCTTTTTTAAAAGTTTATATTCCTACACTTTTTTTATTACCGAGTTATTATTACTTCGATCCGCCAGTATTGCCGGGGGTGGATTTTAACCAATCAGCGATGTTGGTTTTATTTTTTATTTGGTTGATTCGGGGGAGTCCGGGCTGGTGGTTTTCTTTTACGGATATTTTAGTCTTTAGTTTTGTGGGATTTGTTGGTTTTTCCGAATATATCACTTCAGGTTATAAAGATGCGCAAAATTTAGTTTTTGCTAATTTGGTGTCTGTGCTATTTCCTTATATTATTGCCAAAAGTTTAATTGAACCTTTTAATTTGCGTGTATCCGTTGCCAAACAAATTGCGATTTATTTGGTGATGGTCAGCCTTCTTTCTATTTCGCAGTTTATTCTAACGGGCTGGAGTTTGTGGCATCGTATTTTGGGACATTTTTTTTCGGGACAGGGCTGGCAATGGATACCACAAGAGCGTTGGGGATTTGGTAGAATTACGGGGCCTTATGGTCATGCGATTTTAGCGGGAATTATGTTTGCGGTGGGGTATCGGCTGCAACGTTGGTTAGAATGGTCGGGAGAATGGCCGAGACGTTGGAATAAATTGGCGTGGTGGCCGTTGCCATTGGGTTTAACGATGAGTTTAATTCTTCTCATGGGCATGATCATGACCTTGTCGCGGGGGCCGTGGATTGGGGCATTTTTAGCGGTTTTTATTGTTTTTATTGGGCGTTTTCCTTGGCGTTGGACGGCGGTGGTGGTGATTTTGACTGCCGGTTTTATTTTAACGCCCATTGCTATTGAACGGTTTGCAGGTTATGTGGAAGACATCGGCCGCACCACCACTGAACATACAGAACATACTTTAGTCTATCGTTGGGAATTATTAAGTACTTATATTGATTTGGGTAAAGAAAATTTATATTTAGGTTGGGGACGTTTGAAATGGCCAAAGATTCCTGGCCAGCGTTCAGTCGATAATCATTATTTATTATTTTTCTTAATGCACGGCATTATTGCGGTGGGTTTATTGGTCTTTATGATCCTATTTATGCCCTTGCGATTGTTGTTTCATGACATGCGTTTACCGATTGCGCAACCGCCGGGCAGTGGTTTTGGTTTTACGCTGGCCAGTTTATATGTGATTTATGGCTGGTCAATTGGTACGGTATTTATGGGAGAACAAACCTTACCTTTATTTTTTATTTTATTGGGTTGGAGTGAGGGTTATTTGCGTTATGAAAAAATTCATCGTCAACACATTACTTTAGCCAAAAATGCAGAAAATGCTGAATATTCCTCATCCATTTCTCAAGCAAAAACAAATCCATTTAAGCGAATTTTAAAATAGGTCACAATAATGTCAATTCATTTTCAAGAAGCACAACGTTATATTCCCGGTGGTGTGAATTCACCGGTGCGGGCATTTCGGGGCGTGGGTGGCGATCCGATTTTTATTGATCGGGCAGAGGGCGCGTATTTTTACGACGTAGAAGGACAGCGTTATTTAGATTACGTGGGATCGTGGGGGCCGATGATTTTAGGCCATGCCCATCCCAGCGTGATCGCCGCCGTACAAGCCACCGCAGCCAAAGGTCTCAGTTTTGGCGCACCGACGGTGTTAGAAACGGAATTGGCTAAGAAAATCAATCAATTAATGCCGTCAATTGAATTAGTGCGCATGGTCAGTTCCGGTACGGAAGCGACGATGAGCGCGATCCGTTTGGCACGCGGTTACACGGGACGAGATAAAATTGTAAAGTTTTCAGGCTGTTATCATGGTCATGTTGATTCTTTATTGGTCAAAGCGGGTTCCGGCGTGTTGACTTTGGGCTTGCCGAATAGTCCTGGTGTGCCGGCCAGTTTGGCTGAACAGACCTTGACTGTAGATTACAATAACGTGGAACAAGTGCGCGAAGTATTCGCCCAGTGGGGAGAACAAATTGCCGCGGTGATCGTAGAACCTGTGGCGGGAAATATGAATTTTATCCGTCCCTTGCCTGATTTTCTGCCGACTTTGCGCCAAGTGTGTGATCAATATGGCAGTGTGTTAATTTTTGATGAAGTCATGACGGGATTTCGGGTGGCTTTGGGCGGAGCGCAGCAACTTTTTGATATTAAACCCGATTTAACCACTTTGGGTAAAGTAATCGGCGGCGGAATGCCCGTGGGCGCGTTCGGTGGCAAGCAAGAAATTATGTCACACATTGCACCTTTAGGCGCGGTTTATCAAGCGGGTACGTTATCAGGTAATCCCGTGGCGATGATTGCCGGTTTGACCACTTTAGACTTGATCAGCGAAGTGGGTTTTTATTCTCGTTTAGAAGAAAAAATAAATAAATTGATCAATGGCTTATCTCACAGTGCCGCATCCTCAGGTATTTCATTAATTGGAGATTATTTAGGGGGCATGTTTGGCGTATTTTTCACCGACGCAAAACAAGTCACAAATTTTGCGCAAGTCAGTGATTGTCGAGTGGATTTATTTAAAGCGTTTTTTCATGGCATGTTAAAAGAAGGGATTTATTTCGCGCCTTCTGCATTTGAAGCAGGCTTTATGTCTTCAGCCCATTCTGAGGAAGATATTGAGAAAACAATAGCCGCCGCGGAACGTGTTTTTAAAACATTAGTCTAATGGCTTTATTTCCTCTCTGTTTTTAAACCCACCATATGGTGGGTTTATTAATTTGGTCAGAATCAGAAAAGTTTTAAATGAATCAGGTTATTTCACCTATTCTTTTTACGGTTGATTTGCCTTTGCTTAAAAATGCGTTAGGCATTACCATACTCGTCGAAATCACAACAGAATATTTTTAAAATATCTTTTGCAGGACAATCGCACCATGAACGCCAAACCCCATTTTTTACCTCACGATCCCATCCAATTAGACAGCTTTACTTTTGAGCCATTTCCTCGCTCAAAAAAAGTTTACATTACAGGAAGTCGTCCTGACGTGCGCGTTCCGATGCGAGAAATTACCCAATCTCCCACGCCTTTAGCCAATGGCAGTGTGGAAAATAACCCGCCTATCACTGTTTACGACACCAGCGGCGCGTACACTGATCCAGACGTTAAAATTGACGTTCGCCACGGCTTGGCTGCGATTCGTGAGGCGTGGATTAATGACCGCAATGATACGGAAATATTATCCCAAATCAGCTCCCATTACGGCCAGCAGCGTTTAATCGATTCGCGTTTGGATGCGGTGCGTTTTCCACAGCATCGCTTACCCCGTCGCGCTCAATCCGGCCAGAATGTGACCCAATTACATTATGCGCGTCGCGGTATTATTACGCCAGAAATGGAATTTGTCGCCATTCGAGAAAATCAACGTTATCAAGACATCGACAACAATCCCTTATTAACCCAACAACACCCCGGCCATGCTTTCGGCATTCGCACGCCGCGAGTGATTACGCCAGAATTTGTGCGAGAAGAAATCGCTCGCGGCCGCGCCATTATTCCCGCGAATATTAATCATCCTGAATTAGAACCCGTCATTATTGGCCGTCATTTTTTAGTGAAAATTAACGCCAATATTGGCAATTCGCCCACGACTTCTTCTATCGGAGAAGAAATTGAAAAAATGACCTGGGCGATTCGTTGGGGCGGAGATACGGTGATGGATTTATCCACAGGTAAACATATTCATGAAACCCGTGAATGGATTATTCGTAATTCTCCCGTTCCCATTGGCACGGTGCCGATTTATCAGGCCTTAGAAAAAGTCGAAGGCAAGGCCGAAGACCTGACATGGGAGATTTTCCGCGATACCTTGATTGAACAAGCCGAACAAGGCGTAGATTATTTTACGATTCATGCGGGCGTGCGTTTAGCCCATATTCCTTTGACCGCGAAACGCATGACGGGCATTGTTTCCCGTGGGGGATCGATTATGGCCAAATGGTGTTTGGCGCATCATCAGGAAAATTTTCTCTATACCCATTTTGCGGATATTTGCGAAATCATGAAAGCCTATGATGTCTCATTTTCTTTAGGAGATGGTCTGCGGCCGGGGTCTTTAGCCGATGCCAACGATGCCGCACAATTTGCCGAATTGGAAACGCTAGGCGAATTAACCCAAATCGCGTGGCAACACGATGTACAAGTGATGATCGAAGGCCCCGGCCACGTTCCCATGCACTTAATTCAAGAAAATATGGATAAACAATTGGCCTGTTGTGCTGAAGCTCCTTTTTACACTTTAGGCCCTTTGGTGACGGATATTGCAGCGGGTTACGATCATTTTGCGTCGGGAATTGGCGCGGCAATGATTGGTTGGTATGGTTGTGCGATGTTGTGTTATGTGACACCGAAAGAACATTTAGGTTTACCCAATAAGCACGATGTGCGTGAAGGGATTGTCACTTATAAAATCGCCGCACACGCCGCTGATTTGGCCAAAGGTCATCCCGGCGCGCAATATCGAGACAATGCCATGTCTAAAGCCCGCTTTGAATTCCGTTGGGAAGATCAATTTAGCCTGAGTTTAGACCCCCTGCGGGCGCGAGAATTTCACGATGAAACCTTACCCCAAGCCTCAGCGAAAACTGCCCATTTTTGTTCCATGTGCGGCCCTCATTTTTGTTCCATGAAAATTACACAAGATGTAAGAGATTACGCCCAACAACAAGGTTTAGCGCAAGTTGAACAAGCGATTGATCTCGGTTTACAAGAAAAAGCCCGCGAATTTGTCGCACAAGGGGCGCAGGTTTATCATCCCCGTCGGGAGTAAAAGTTAGATTTGAGGTTTATCCAGAACTTATCTGGTAGGATCACAAAAGTTTCACACAGTCTGCTTATAGTGTGATAGTTCAACTGGTTAATATTTCATCAGGAGCTATCACATGTTTCAATTTAGTCGTCGTGCTTTTCTAAAAATGACGTTGGTCAGTGCCGTTGCCTCGCAACTTGGTGCTTGTGGAGGGGATGATGATACCGTCGGCAACAATAGCAGCCACAGTGTAGTGGGTACTGCTTTTTTCCCCCAATCAGTGGCTTCTGGTGATCCAAAACCCTCTAGTGTGATTTTGTGGACACGAGTGCAAGATAGCGATTTGCAAATCACACAACGAGATGCGCTCCTACACCTACAAGTAGCGAAGGATACGGCATTTAAAAATATCGTGGTGGAACAAGCCGATTTAAACGCAGAAGCCGCGCACAATCATTGTATTAAAGTCAAGTTGACCAATTTACAGCCTTACACAACCTACTATTACCGTTTTTTATACAGTAAAAACAATGTGCGGTATCATTCCAATACGGGACGCACAAAAACCGCTCCGGCCCCTAATGAAAATATCGCCGTGCGTTTCGCCGTGTTAAATTGCCAAGATTACGTCGGACGTTATTACAACTCATTGGCGTGGCTGTTGGCACAAACGGAAGAGCCTGATTTTGTGGTTTATGTTGGTGATTATATTTATGAGACCAGCGGCGATCCAAGTTTTCAACGTACCGGTTCAACACGTACCGTAAATTTCAGCAAGCCCGAAGAAGCGATTGCATTGGGTAGCGGTGAAACGACTTTTTTCGCCGCCGCCAGCCTATCGAATTACCGTGATTTATATCACATTTATCGTGGTGACGCGATGTTACAGAAAGTGCATGAACGTTTTCCGATGGTTGCGATCTGGGATGATCACGAATATTCTGACGATTGCTATGGTGCGACGGCAACTTATCACAATGAAATAAAAGCAGAAAATACGCCCGAACGTCGGCAAAACGCAGAACAGGTATTTTTTGAATATATGCCGATTGATGATGAAGACGTGGGTTTAACTCAGGCATTCACCACGCCAATCAACAAGTTATTCCCCTACACTCGGTTATACCGTGATTTGCAATTTGGGCAGAATTTGCACTTGTTACTTACCGATTACCGCAGCTTTCGCCCTGACCATTTGATTCCCGAAGACGGTTTCCCCGGTAGTGTGGTGATGGACAAAGAGGCATTGATTACGGTTTTTAACTTACAAAGTCCCGGTAATGGTGCAGCGATTTACGCGGCGCAAAAGGCATTGTTTGGGCCTTATGTGGACATGCAAAGCGCACCATGGGAGGCTTATCAAGCGGCGTTTGTGCCGATTTTAACCCAAAGCTTTATGAATGATGGCTTAACACAACAAACAGCAACAGCCAAAGCCACTCAAATCGTGATGGGTAAACTCAGTGCATTCGTATTTAATCAGTTGGTTTCACAGTATAATCAAGCGGTTGCTGGTGGTTTGATCGCAGGTAGCCAAATCGCTGCGATAGACGACGCAACTTATGCCAGTCTCGACACGGGTATTGCTTATTTACACTTAGGCAAGCAAGCCAGTTTTACTGAGTTTGGAGCGCGTTATGGTGTGGTTAAGTCAACTTTTGACCTCTACGCGGCCTATCGCTATGTTCAACAACGACAAATTGGACAACGTGCCGAAGATGTATTTGGCGCGACACAAGAAAATTGGCTCTGGCAAAAAATTCAAACTTCACCCGCCAAATTCGTCGCATTGGCCAGTTCTGTGTCCACAGCAACCTTGGGCTGGGATTTCAGCAACAACACCGCTATTCCCGAAGCATTCCGAACGGCCTTTTATCTCAACGTCGATCACTGGGACGGCTTCCCCAACAAGCGTAAAGAACTGTTGGCACAACTGCGTCAGCGCGGCAATGCGTTTTTATTCGCAGGCGACATTCACTCCGCATACGTGGTTGATCATGATGGCGTGGCGGATTTCACCTCGCCTGCCATTTCATCAGGTACTTTTTTTGAATTTGGACAAGACGCGGTAAAAGCACTAGGTTCAGCTTTTACAGTTGAACAGCAGGCCAGCTTACAGGCCTTGCTGACTACCGATTTTGAGCAACTCATGCAAAGTTTCTCGCCCAATTTAAAATTTGCTGACACCCGCCAGCATGGTTTCATCATGCTACAAGTGGATGCTACCCAAGTGCAAGCCACTTTCCACCTACTGCCGTCAGAATTGGTCAACGCTGCTTACTACGAGCAGATTGATACACTAAAAGCACAAGTCACACAAAAGCGTTTTATTCTGCAAAATGGTATAGTCAACATGGTATAAACTATACTGAAATTGCACTGTGTACAAAAACAGCCAGCCACCCACTTCCACGTCGTCGTCATCGACGGCGTTTCGATCCCGACTCCAACAAGGGCGCAAGGTTCATCACATTTGTGCAGCAATATCTTTATTTTCAATCAGTTATAAAAAATTATTTGTTATAAGGGGTTAAATTGAGAATTGCTGCTGCTCCAGTGTGGTTTGTGCATTATGTCGTGTTGGCTTATCATAAACGCCTTGTTACATTACCCATCCCATGATCCACCATGAACGCAACCGATCCAGAATGGAAAAAACGTTGGCCCCTTAAAATTTTACTCGCAGACGATAACCGCGTCAGCCAGCATGTCGCATGGTTGGTTTTGGAGAACCTCGGCCATACAGTGGACTTGGCAGAAAATGGTTTAATTGTTTTACAGTTATTAGAAAATCAGACTTATGATATTATTTTCATGGATTTACAAATGCCAGAAATGGACGGCTTAACGGCAACCGCTGAAATTGTGCGCCGCTACCCCCCAGAACAACGCCCCAAAATCATCGCTTACACAGGAGACGAAGGCAGCCATCGCGCCGAATGTTTGGCCGTGGGAATGGATGATTTTCTCCGTAAACCCGTCAAAATTGAAGAGTTCCAAGCCATGTTGGAAAAATGGGGAAAGTAAATCACCACCAATAAAGTAAACTGATTGATTAATAGGAATAATTAATAAAAAGTTTATCTTGACACCCGCTGGCGAATAAATAAACTAGGTAGGATAAATGGGTCAACCCCCTCAACCCATGCCATAACCCAATAAAAAACCCATTTTGTAACTACGAAAAGTATCAAGCTATCCTTTCCATCCACACTCAAAAAATCCCAAGGAGGACATGAATGAGTATCCCTCGCAGAAAATTCCTGCACCATTCGTTGATTGGCGGCGTTGCAGCCGTGCTGTTGCCTCATGCGGTAATGGCTGAATGGCCTAAAGCTGCTTTTGAAGCGAAATCGGCCGAAGACGCATTAAAAGCCCTGTTTGAAGACCCAAGCACCACGGTGAGCGATTTAATCGAAGTTAAAGCACCTGATATTGCTGAGAATGGCCGTGTTGTTCCTGTAGAAATTGATGCCAGTGGTTTAAGTGATGTGGAGTCCATCACTTTGATTGCTGAGAAGAACCCTGTCCCCCTGATCGCCAAATTCCATCTCACCGCATCAGCCACTCCCCAAGTGGCAACGCGCATCAAAATGGGCGGCACCAGTGATGTGGTCGCCGTAGTCAAAGCAGGTGGCAAGTTATATGTTGCCAAAAAAGAAGTTAAAGTCACCATCGGCGGCTGTGGCGGTTAATTCAGGAGCAAATCAAGATGAGCGAAAGCAGTATTCGTGTACAAGCGCGGTTAAAAGATGGCATCACCCAAGTGAAAGCCCTCATCAATCACCCCATGGAGACGGGCGCACGTAAAAATGCCCAAGGCGAGTTAGTTCCCGCACACTTCATTGAAGAAGTTCAATGCAAACATAAAGATCAACTCGTGATGAATGCCATTTGGAGTGGTGGGATTTCTCAAAATCCTTACTTGTCTTTTAACTTCAAAGGCGGCGAAGTGGGTGACACCTTAACGGTGAGTTGGACGGATAATCTGGGTAAAAGTGACAGCGTAGAAGCGCAAATTCGCTAAATCACCGCATGAGATGCACGAGAAAAGAAAACCAAACCGTTTTCTTGTGGCACAAAAAAAATCCCCCAATTGGGGGATTTTTTCATGGATAAAAGTTATCGTTTATCCGAGATCATTAAGATTTTTTCGCACCGAATTCAGGATAGGCTTCCATTCCACATTCAGTAATATCAACGCCTTCAAATTCTTCTTCTTCAGAGACGCGAATACCCATCACCAACTTGATAATAAACCAAATGATAAAACTGGCCGCAAAAACCCATGAGAAAATAACCGCCGCCCCAATAAATTGAGTGATAAAACTGGCCGTGGTATTGGTTAAAGGCACAGCCATTAAACCCCAAATTCCCGCGATACCATGCACAGAAATTGCGCCGACTGGATCATCAATTTTTAACTTATCTAAAGCCAAAATTGCAAATACCACAATAACCCCGCCCACAGCACCAATTAAGGTTGCAAATAAAGGTGAAGGCGTTAAAGGTTCTGCGGTGATAGAAACCAAACCTGCTAATGCACCGTTTAAGACCATTGTTAAATCGGCTTTACCGAATAACAAACGAGACACAATTAACGCAGCGACTAATCCGCCTGCGGCCGCCATATTAGTATTAACAAAGACCGCAGCGACATTATTGGCACTGTCGATGGCAGCGACCTTTAATTCTGAGCCACCATTAAAACCAAACCAACCAAACCACAATAACATCGTCCCCAGCGTGGCTAAAGGCAAATTCGCACCGGGCATGGCATTAACTGCCCCATTGGGATTGTACTTACCCTTACGCGGTCCCAACAATAACACACCCGCTAACGCCGCACATGCGCCCGTTAAATGCACCACGCCAGAACCCGCATAATCTAAAAAGCCCATTTCATTTAAGAAACCACCACCCCATTTCCAATACCCTTCAACAGGATAAATAATACTGGTCATAAACACGGCAAATAATAAAAATGCCCACAATTTCATCCGTTCAGCCACCGCACCAGACACCACTGACATTGCCGTAGCCACAAACACCACTTGGAAAAAGAAATCAGCCCGCGCTGAATAATAAGGCGCACCCTCTCCCCCTGCCAAAACCGCATCAGCCGTATGATCCGCACCTAATAAAAAACCAAAGCCCGGAATAATGCCCCCTTCAGGCGCATTGGTAGGGTACATAATTTGATAACCCAACACCATAAAACAAATGCTGGCAATCGAATATAACGACACATTTTTGGTCAAAATTTCTACCGTGTTTTTGCCACGAACCAATCCTGCTTCTAACATGGAAAAGCCCGCAGCCATTAACATGACCAATACGCCGCACATCAGGAAGTAAAAAGTATCTAATGCGTAATTTGTTTCTGTCATCTTTTTTGGCTCTGTAAATAAAACTTAACAACAATAAAAGCGTTACTGCTATAACGCATCATTACCCGTTTCACCGGTGCGAATCCGAATTGACTGTTCTAAGTTATAGACAAAAATTTTACCATCTCCGATTTTTCCGGTATTAGCGGCTTTGGTGATGGCTTCGATGACTTGGTCTAATAATTCAGTTTTAATTGCGGCTTCAACTTTTACTTTGGGTAAAAAATCAACGACATATTCGGCTCCCCGATACAATTCAGTATGGCCTTTTTGACGACCAAACCCTTTCACTTCAGTCACCGTGATTCCTTGTACGCCAATTTCTGACAAGGCTTCACGAACATCGTCTAATTTGAAGGGTTTGATAATGGCTGTCACCATTTTCATAAATAACTATCCCCTAATGTTGGCAAATGATGTTGATACAACGGGTATTAAAACTCATTTTGTGAGCTGTCAGCGACACAATGCGCTAAACTATTCTCTCTAAACACTGCCCTCACAAAAAACAGCCGTGTAATTACAATAACCATGCCATTGAAGTTTAATTAATAAAATCAATGTGTTTAAATAAAATAATCCCCCCACTCAGAAAAAACCGATCTTTTTTGGTGCATATTGTGACCTGTGAAGCCTTTTTATTGCACTAAAAAAGTGCATTTATACTTATTTTTACAAGGAGGAGAAATATGACTACATTTCTATGGGTTTTATTGGGATTAGGCTTCATTATTTTTTACATCGTTTATGTACAAAATCGCTTAGTGATTTTGCGTAATCGGTTTAAAAATGCCTTTTCCCAGATTGATATTCAGCTCAAACGTCGTTACGATTTAATCCCCAATTTAGTCGAAACCGCCCGCGCCTACATGACCCATGAGCGAGAAACGCTAGAAGCCGTCACCAAAGCGCGTCAACAAGCGGTTCAAGCCAGTCAACAGGCCCGCCAACATCCCGATGATGCCGCTGCCATCCAAGCCTTAGTCAGTGCGGAAACCATTTTGACCGGAAGCATGGGGCGATTGTTTGCGTTAAGCGAAAACTATCCCGAATTACGCGCCGACCAAAGCATGGCGCAAGTCATGGAAGAACTCACTTCAACCGAAAATCGCATTGCCTTTGCACGACAACATTACAATGATTCAGTGATGATTTATAATAGCTACCGGGAGCAATTCCCACAGGCGTTATTTGCTCAAAATTTTGGCTTCCGCGAGGCGGAATTTTTCCGCTTAGAAACCCCAGAGGCGCGCAATACATTAAAAATTTCTTTTCGCTGATGATTGAGCCACTTTATCCAAAATAATACCCCCACAGAATAGGTAATTAAAAATGACGACAAATAATGACAAATATATTTTAGTGATTGATGATGATTTATCGCTCATTGAATTGCTAAAAAATTATTTGTCTGATAAAGGCTTTAAAGTGGATGGCATTTCTGACAGTGATGAATTAGACCCTTATTTGCTGCATCACCGTGTTGATTTAATTTTATTAGATTTAATGTTAGTGGATGATGATGGTTTAACGATTTTGCGGCGTTTGCGGGAAAAAGGCGTTTATTATCCTGTAATTATGATGTCGGCCAATGGACATACGGTAGAGCGGGTGGTGGGGTTGGAAGTGGGGGCGGATGATTATTTATTAAAACCAGTCGATTTACGCGAATTATTGGCAAGGATTCGTGCAGTTTTGCGGCGTTGTGAGTTGCATCATCCTGATATGAAAAGTGGGTTGCATTATCAATTTGGTGATTATTTTCTTAATAATGATACCCGTAAATTATTACGCGGTAAAAAAGAAATTCCTTTAACCAATATTGAGTATAATTTATTACTCACTTTGGTACAAAGTCCCAATCGAGTGCAATCCAGAGATGATTTATTAGCCGTGTTAAAATACGGACAGGAGACATTAAGTCGTAGCATTGATGTGCATATTCGCCATTTACGCTGTAAAATTGAACCTGATCCCAGCAAACCTATTTATATTTGTACCTCTCGCGGTAAAGGCTATATTTTTTACAACAATCCCAATGCCCATATCGAAGAGGATCAAAGCACAGATTGAATGCTGTGATAAATTTGTCCGCGATAAAGCAATTCCGAATTTTTTATTGAAGGTGAGGGAGTAACACTGGAGGGGAGTGTTATTAATTGCAATAAATTTCTGCGATAGGCTTCCATTAACAGTTGTTTAAAAGTGGTTAAATCTGAATGGGGTTCATATTGGTTTTTCCATTTCTGCCAAACATCAGAAATTAATAAAGAATGCTCAGGCATGGTTTGTAAAATAATTTTAATCTGTTCCACAAATTGGGTGATTAATTCATTGGCGTTTGGATTTTTTTCTTTACTGGATAAATCTGAAATGACCTGAGAAGATTCAAGGGAAGGAATAGGAGAAATGGCACGGGATACAGTAACATTGATGGGGTGAATCATCGCCGCGAAATCGGTGGAAATAGGCGGGTTTTCTGCTAAAAAATTAATCATTAATTGATGTGTCCATTGTGCCAGTAATGTCTTTTTTAAATCTCCCATGCGGCTACTGGGCGCACCAATCGCTAAACGCGACAACTCGCGGGCAACTTGTGCCAGCGATCCTTGAGTCAGGGCATGTTGTTCAAGATGCGAATGAAAACGTACCAAGATGGAGGCTTGCAATTTGCCCTCGTTTTTCACGCGGTCGCGTTGCTTGGGCGGTAATTCTAAAATGAAAGCGATCAAGTGAATCGTACGCACTTCTTCCCACGTGAGATTATCTGTGTTGCGCTGCCCTGATAACCCTAAGAAATCAATGGCTTCTTTCTTGGCAGCGGGCAATAATTGCAAGGCTGTCCCTGAAAATTGAAAGTACTGCGCGACACTTTCTTGTAATAAAATCTGAAATTGCGCCACAAAATAAGGATCAGGTTGTTCAAAAAGTTTTAACAAATCCCGCTTAATTTGTTCATAAATGCGTTTTTGTGCGATTTCTTGTTTTTTAGCGACGAGTAGACTATTTGGCAGGCAAAATAAACGCGCTAAAATGAGTTGTTTTAAAGTATTTTGACACGTCGTTATCATGTTATTCTGTGGTGCAGTTTGCTTTTAATTTTAACGATAGATTTTTAGAAATAAAGTCCCTATTATAGCAAAACCTCTCGCATAGATTTATTCTGTTGCTGCGCACCAAAAAGGGATTTTTTTACTTCTCGTCGTATGGCAAGCCGCAGTGTGAGGAGATACACTAAAAGTTTTGTTCATCTCACGATGATTTTTTGCCTAATTTTAAAAAAATAGGCGTTTTTTATCACCAAAGTTCCATTAAACTATACAAACTGGCAAGTATTTGGCATGATGACGGGGAGATGAACCGCAAATCTCGTCCGTTTATCGGAGCGATGCCGTTGAATTAAACGGCATACAAGATGTGCATTAAGTAATGACCCGTTTGATTATAAACAGTTTTATTTATTCTGCTGCCCTACTAATGATTCCACTTGAGAAAATTATTGTTTTAAATAAAGTGCCGCTGTTTGCTATGTTGAAAACAGAAGATTTGCACATGATCTCAACCATCGCCACAGAAGAAGCGTATGAGGGGGGGCATGTGCTTTTTTATGAAGGAGATATTGGCGATAAATTATTTATTATTGTCTCTGGGGCGGTGACTATTTTAAAAAATAAAGATGGCGTTGAAGTTCCATTAATTACGTTAAAAGAAAATGAAATTTTAGGGGAATTGGCTTTATTTGATGCAGAGACTCGCACGGCAACAGCCCGTTGCACTGGCCCTTGCACTTTCCTAGTCATTGAGCGCAACGATATTGAGCAATTAGCACATGAATATCCCGCAATTGCATTTGGCTTTATTAAAGCGTTAATGAGTCGTATGCGTGGCATGATTAATAACAAGAAATGAGGCATATTGAATGGTTCGTTTTCTCAGTAATTTGTTATCTATTAAAACAAATGAATGGGATGGAGTCCTGTATTTTTTTCTGATTTCATTAATATTTTCATTTGGTGCAAGTTTTGCGCGCAGCATTGGCATGGCGTTGTTAATTGAACGCTTAGGTGGTAGTCATTTGCCTTATATTTTTATTTTAATTGATTTAGCCGTGATGATTGGCTCGATTATTTATGCCCATTATACCAAGCGATTTACTGGCGCAGCGATTTTAAGTTTTTTCTTTATTTCGACGGCTGTTTTCGCGCTCATTATGCAAACAGTTTTCTTATTTAGAGCAAATGTGGGTGAAGAAGTATCTTCCAACTATTTAGATTGGGTTTATGGTATATTTTTTGTTGGATTCTCATTTTTTTATATTCTTATTTCTATTCATTTTGGTTCTGTGGTGGCTTCTTATTTTAACGCGGTGCAAGTTAAGCGCGTTACGCCGTTGATTAATGCGGGTTTGCCTATTGGAGGGATTTTGGGCGGGGGCGCATTAATGTTGTTATTAAATCAAGTTGAGCCACAGCATTTAATCTTAGTGATTAGCGTGGCTTGTTTGGGTGCATTTTATTTATTAAAATCAGTGAGTCGTAATTTAAGTCCTGTTCGTGCCAGCATTTCAGTGACCCGCAATTCTCACCAATCTCCTTTAGATGAATTGATAGCGGCTTTTAAATATATTATTCGTTCTCATCTTATGATTTTTATGGCATTGGGATTTTTCTTTTTTGTCATTGCCAATAAGTTGTTGGAATATCAATATCAAGCCATTATTTATCCTCAAATTTATCCTGATTCTACTGAACGCGCTCAATTTTTTGCCCGCTATGAAATGGTGGCTAATTTTGTTTGGTTATTAATTCAAGTATTATTAACCTCGCGCTTAATGACCACATTTGGTGTGGGGGGCAGCAATTTGCTGTATCCTGTTTTATCGGGGCTTGCGGGAGTGGCGTTGGTTTCTTACTTTTATTTAACTTCAACGGGAGAGTTAGTTTCTAGTGAATCGGTGATGTTATTATTGGCGATTATTACGCAATTTATTAATCAAGAAATGCGCTTGGCTTTGCGAACGCCTGCGAACAATTTATTATTCAATGCCATTCCGCCGAATCAATGGGGAAGTAATAAGGCATTTTTAAATGGAATTGTGTTTCCATTTTCTACTTTTGTGGCCAGTACTTTCTTGATTTGGATCACGGGAACAACGGCTCAATCTGATTTTCTTTTCTTTTCTTTTATTATCACTAAAGAATCATTAAGTTATGCTTTGCCTTTTATTGCAGTTATTGCTTCAATATTAGGCGTTATTGTGGCGATTCCGCAATGGGGAGCTTATAACAATGGCGTATTTGGTCTATTAACGCGAGATTTATTTGATCGGCGTGCCAGCAATCATTTAAGCAGCGGCAATAAAAGTAATTCTTTACGGCAAATGATAGAGGAAAAATTGCGCAGCCAAGACCCTCATCATGTGATTGCCGCTTTAGAAACCATACGGGTGACACATTTAAATTATTTCACCACACAAATTGGTAATTTATTATTAAAAACTAAAGACACACAAGTTAAAGAACGTTGCATCAATACGCTGGCCGAATTGCCACAAAATAATACCATTGTGACCTATTTAATTGAAGCGTCGAGAATGGATCAAGACCCTGCGATTTTAAAATTAATTTTACGCAATTTATCGCAGTTTAAAACAGTGAATTTGAACAGTTTATTTGAGAAAATGCTGGATCATCGTTCACCAGAAGTTTTTGTTCAGGCCTGCTTGTGTTTATATCACCATCCGCTTTATTCGGATAAAAAATATGTAGAAACCTTATTGGTGAATCGCTTAAAAGGTGAAAATTTATCTCAGAATTTACCTCTATACCTTTATGCCTTAGGTCAATTAAAACAAGCCAATTATAGTGAATATGTATTAGCACATATTCAATCGGATGATCCTGATATTAGTTTATCGGCATTTATGGCTTATATTAATATGCTAGAAGGACAATTTGAACCGCATAAAAAATTATTGGTTGATTCTTTAAATTCTCCGCTTAAAGAAGTGAAAGTCGCCGCATTGCAGGCGTTAAAAGAATGCCAACCTTTGGAGAATTGGACTCCCGTTATTCGCCTATTGGGAGCAAAAGATCGGATTTTGGTTAATGAAAGTAAGGAATTGTTGCGTTTAAGTTTAAGTCATTGCAAATCGGCATTAATGATTCGCGTTTTTTCTGAGAGTGTGTCCACACAAGAGCGTTTTGAAATTCTGTCATTGATTTACGCCCGAATGTCAGATCAACAACGGCAACGCTTACGCAAAGGTGCGGATGATTCTTTAAAAAAATTCGTACAAGTCAATGCCTTGCTGCGTTTACATGAAAGTGTGGAACGTAAAACTAAAGTGCATGATCTGGTGTCAAAAATTCTGCATGAAATTTTGGAAACGCATTTGCTGCACATTTTGACGATCATCACCTACGCTTCAGAACAGAGTTTAGATTTTTTTCAGCGGGTCAGCCGCGGTCTGTTGTCCAACAATAAAGCCAATCAAGGCAATGCCTTAGAAGTGTTAAGTAACGCAGGGGAAAAATTTTTGGTGGGGCGTTTATTGAAATATTACGAAGAACGTCCTGCCGATGTGGCGGCTTTAGAGCGGTTACATTTTGTTTTATTCAGCGAACCGCTCAATATTAACGAAGGAAATTATGAATCTCACTTATTGGGTTTAGATCATGATTTGCTGCGGGCTTGTTTACATTATGTGCAACAAGAACGCACGGGGTTTTCCACCATGGAGCGTAGCACTAGCAGGCGTGTACGAGAATACCTTTCTGAAGCGAAAACCGCCAAGCCCTTTCGTCGCTCCCTGCGCGCCAATTACCGCGCAGGTTTCGCATAATACATTAACTGCGGCGACATTGTCCCGTGAGCGCGTGGCGAATTTCACTGGGACGGTCGCGCCCGCCCAAAGCTCCGTTAAGAATGTAACCCAGTTCATTGCCAAAATAGGCGCGCACTCGTCTGGCGTTTTTTGCGGGCTGCGCTTGACTGGGATTGGCACTGGTGGAAACAATCGGCTTGCCAAATTGCCGCGCCAAAGCCGCACTCAATGGGTGAGCCGTTACACGAACCGCTAAATCACTCGAATCGCCGCGCAAATAGCGACTCACCCCCGCCGCCGCAGGCAATAACCATGTCACAGGCCCCGGCCATGTGGCAAAAATGGTTTTTTGTAATTCGTCAGAGAGCGGTTGGACGTAAGGAGTTAACTGCGCAAAATCCGCCGCCAATAAAATCAATCCCTTCTGCCACGGCCGCCGTTTTAAGCGCAAAATCTCCCGCAGCGCATCTTCATCATCTGGATCACAACCAAGCCCATAAATGGCTTCGGTAGGATAAGCGATAACCTGCCCTTTTTGTAAACAATCCACTGCTTTTTGTAATAATAACGGCTGAATCATGGTTTATTTATCCTTTTTATCAAAAATTATAAATGCTCATAAATTTTTAATCCTGTCATTTCTTTCCCTTGAATGTATTTAATGAATACAAAAAATATTTTTTAGGCGCAAAAAAGCTGATATGACATTGATGTGACAACTAAAATACCGTTTTTCGCCTGATTAGTATTCCTAATTTTACTCCATATAATCATAGAGTTATACCAAAAAATCGCCGCATTATCCAATGGCTAGATACCAATGGCTATCAGGTATAAACTAGAGAGTCTGGGGTAGCGGACACGTCCAACATGACCCATTCACTGCCACCCTTCTTTATTAAAAGAATTGTAAACAATAAAGCACATCATGACCATAACTCATACTGTTTCTCATCGGAGGTCAAATCTGGTGACTACCCATCTGTGGAATCAATGTTTAAGGACGCTTGAACACGAGCTGGCAGGTGTCGATTTCAACACATGGATTCGTCCCTTGCAAGCCGTAGAAGCCAACGACAGCTTATGCCTGCTTGCCCCCAATCAATTCGTATTAAATTGGGTACGCGATCATTATTATCAAAAAATTAACGGCATGTTACAACATCTGCGCCCTGAACAAGCCCCGTCGCTTATTCTACAAATTGGCAGCCGCCGCAGCCCCACCGCCGCGTCCCGTCCTAATACGCCTCGCTCTTCATTAGGACAAGCGGCCGAACGGCTCATGCAGAGCGTTAAACCGTCCGTAACGGCTGAGATTCCTGCCAGTGCGCCTTTGGCGGCGGGCTTGAATCCACAACTCACCTTTGCCCATTTTATTGCGGGAGAATCCAATCAATTGGCACGCTCCGCCGCTTACCAATTGGCAGATTCGCATCCGCCGGCTTACCGTTTACTTTACATTTACGGCGGCGTTGGCTTGGGAAAAACCCATCTATTACACGCCATCGGTAATCATCTCGCCCAAAAAGAACCCAATAGCCGAATTAGCTATGTTCATGCTGAACGTTTTGTGGGCGAATTAATTAAGGCTTTACGCGAAAAAAATGTGGCCGCTTTTAAACAGCATTATCGTTCATTAGATACCCTACTCATTGACGATATTCAATTTTTTGCACATAAACAACAATCGCAAGAAGAATTATTGCATACATTTAATCATTTGTTTGAAATGGGAAAACGGATTGTTTTGGTTGGAGATCGGCCGCCGCAACAATTAGAGGGAATAGAAGCGCGTTTAACCTCTCGTTTTGGTTGTGGTTTAGCAGTGGGCATTGATGCGCCGGACTATGCCACTCGCGTGGCCATTCTCAAAACCAAAGCCCAAGCACAAGGCATGACTTTTAACGAAGAAGTGTGTCATTTTATTGCCCACCACATTCCCAATAGTGTGCGAGAATTAGAAGGGGCTTTACATCGTGTGATTGCCATTGCGCGCTTTACCGCACAACCCATTACGCTGGCTAATACCCAACAAGCCTTACAAGACATGTTAGGTTTAGAAAAGCCTGCATTAACGTTGGAATTCATTCAACATCGCGTGGCTGATTATTTTAAAATTAGCGTGGCTGATTTATGCTCACGTCGTCGGCATCGACATTTAACACGCCCGCGGCAATTAGCAATGATGTTAATTAAAGAATTAACACGATGCAGTTATCCAGAAATTGGTGTGGCATTTAGTGGGCGCGATCATTCTACCGTCATTCACAATTGCAAAACCTTTAAAAAATTGCAAAGTGAAGATGTCGCGTTACGTCGTGCTTATGAGGAATTGCGGCAATTATTACTGGAATAAATTCACGTTAAATTCGCAAAATAACAGTGAGTGATTGTGTGGATTTTGGCGGGGAATGTGAAGCGGCGAGAGGCAACCCGCCCCAAGGAAATAAGCAATATACTCAACCCCTCTCACTTCGGAGAGGGGAATAATGAGGGGAAACGACTGTTTTTCTAACGTAAACTGGCCAGTAACTGATTGGCTTGAGGAATACACCCACGTCCTACCATCCACACCACTTTATGAGATTGGGTGGGTAGGCTCTCTGGAAGTTGGTACAACACTAACTTTTTAAAATTAGAACTGCCGCGCCGCGTGGTGAGTTCAACCGTGTAAGTTTCCCCATAAACAACAGGTAATTGATTCGGCCAAGCCAGCGTAGCCTGATTGGCTGGCCACATGACCGAGGTTTCGTTACCAGTTTCCTTGTGCTTAATGGCTAAGGTGCTGGCACTTTGATCCGCTTGGGGTCGCCACAGCGTCACATGATCCGCGACACAATAATGACGCTTATTCGTGCTAATATCCACCCATAAAATATCGTCTGGCACCTGTTCACGCGCCCGATGTGTTAAACTAGATTCGCTGAGTAGATGACTTAATCCGGCGATCAATTGTGGATCATCGTTCAAAGTCACGGGATTGGATATTGTTCCCTGCCACGGCGCACGCACAGTATTCACACCACCATTGGCAAAAATAACCGTAATTTCTGCGTCTTTATGTAGAGTCAGCACGGTGGTTGCCGGTAGAATGGCACCGGTCGCCAGCGGATGTGCTGCGTCGTTGGCGTGGATAATGATCATATCGCTCGCAGACACGTAACCCGTCGTTACCAGTAACCATGCGGCGAGCAACCATTTTTTAATCGTCATGATAAATGCTCCTGTTTCCGTTGAAATGGGATAAGTTTACGCTAATGAATGCTTGAATCGTGTGTTTTATTCAAGGTTTTTTCTAGTCGATTGCTTTAATTCTAGCAAAAGTTCGCTGTTTGATGTCATTTAACCCGTCTTTTTACTCACTTTTCGACTTTTGACTAATGGGTCTAAAACGCTTATGTCCAGTCTGCTGCCCACGTTGACGATTGACACAAAAAAACGTTTACCGTCTTTTTCCCAATTGCTGTGTTTATTTATGCAGCGTCATCAAGTGAGTGTTGATGAGCTTGCTTTGCGTCTTTCGGTGCATCGCAGCACTGTCCAACGTTGGATGAATGGAGAAGTTCGTCGTCCGCGCCAACGAGGGGATGTGCTGCGTTGTGCGACTTATTTAAGTTTAGCTCCTCAAGAACAAGAAGCCTTATTGATGGCTGCTGGTTTTACTGCTTCACCTCGTTTATCGTCCCCGATAGCTGCTATGCCAACTCCCATACCGCCTCGTTTGTCGATTCATCTTGGGCAAATGTGTCCGAGTCCTTTTGTGATTGGGCCGCCGATCACTGAGCCGCGTCAATTTTTTGGCCGCGATTACTTATTGCATCGTATTTTTGATGTGTGGAAATATTTACCCTTACAACACATTGCCATTGTCGGCGCAAAACGCAGTGGCAAAACGTCGTTATTGCATTATTTACGTCGTATTATAGATACACCGCCATCTGATTTGCGTCCGGGACAGCGTAATGATTGGTTAATGCCGGGTTATCAATGGGTATTTGTTGATTTTCAAGACCCGCGTATGTGTCACCAAGAAAGTCTGTTGCGACATATTTTGATCGAATTAAATTTGCCCGTGCCAGAACCCTGTCAATTGGTAGATTTTATGGAGATTATGCAGCAGTATTTAGAAATTCCTACTTTAATTTTATTAGACGAGATTAGTGCAGGCTTATTAGCCACGGATTTAAATGAGCAGTTTTGGTGGGCATTGCGTACTTTAGGCAGCCATTATGCCAATGGTAAATTGGGATTTGTTTTAACCACGCATCGGCCACCCGAAGAATTAATATTAGATGATGGTAAACCGTCGCCTTTTTTTAATATTTTTGGTCACGTGTTGTCGTTGGGGCCGTTATTAGAAAAAGAGGCGCGGGATTTAATGGCCAGTTCTCCGTTGCCGTTTCCCGCAGAAGATGTGGAGTGGATTCTCACTCAAAGCGGCTGTTGGCCTGCTTTAATACAAATTTTAAGTCATGCGCGTCTGGTTTCCCTGCAAGAAAAGCATGAGGGAGATCGTTGGAAAAAAGAAGGATTACGCCGAATGCAGCCATACCAGTATTTACTTCATCAGGAGTTATTGTTAGACGAGTGAGGCGGGCGTAAATTTAAAACTTTACCTGATGCTTATTTTCAGCTACTATTTGTGCATCGCACAAAATGCAGAATAACCCTTTGGTCTATCTCACAGGAGCTGATCTATGGCGAATACACAGCCACTTGTCCCTGAACTCGTTGATCCGCAAGTCTTATTGACGACATTACAGGATATTTTTCAAACCAGTCACCGAGTTGCCCAACATCTGTTAAGCCAACAAGCTGAGAAAATGGATCGCTTGACCGTGGAAACAGACCCGTTAAACGTTCAAGAAGCCTTTGTGCAGTTGAATCAAAAGTTATTGGCTAATCCCTCCCAGTTATTACAAGCGGGTTTGGTGTGGTGGGAAGAGTATTTTAAATTATGGGAGAATATCTGGCAGCGCACGCTGCAACAAGATGTTGCGCCTTTGTTTAAGCCCGCAAAATCAGACCGTCGTTTTAGTCACGAAGCGTGGGATAATGTGCCGTTGTTTGATTTTATCAAGCAATTTTATTTAATGAATACTTTATGGATACAAGAAATTGTGTCCAGTGTTGAATTTGAAGAACAGCACGCAAAAAATGCGAAGAAAGTCGAATTTTACACGCGCCAGTTATTAGACGCACTCGCTCCCAGTAATTTTGTGGCCACCAATCCCGAAGTGTTATATGTCACGATTAAAAGTGGCGGGGCAAACTTATTAAGCGGCTTAAAAAACTTTTTAGCCGATTTGGAACGCGGTCAAGGTCAATTGAATATTAAGATGACCGATTTAGCAGCGTTTCAACCCGGTAAAAATATTGCGGTCACTGCGGGTAAAGTGATTTATCAAAACGAATTGATGCAGTTAATTCAATACACGCCCACGACAGAAACGGTGCATCAACGTCCGTTATTAATCGTGCCACCTTGGATTAATAAATATTATATTCTGGATTTACGCGAAAATAATTCGTTTATTAAATGGGCGGTGGATCAAGGTCACACGGTGTTTGTGATTTCTTGGGTGAATCCAGATGAGCGTTTAAGCGATAAAGGTTTTGAGAATTACCTGTTAGAAGGGCCAATGGCGGCATTAGATGCCATTGAATGGGCGACAGGGATTAAAGAAGTGAATGCGGTGGGTTATTGCTTAGGTGGAACGCTATTGGCGACGACTTTAGCTTACATGGCTGCCAAGCAGGATCAACGCATTGTCAGTGCGACTTTTTTCACGACTTTATTAGATTTTACCCATTCGGGTGAGTTAGATATTTTCATCGATGATGAACAATTATCTGCCTTAGAAGCCACCATGAATGAGAAAGGCTATTTAGACGGCAGTAAAATGGCCACGACTTTTACCTTATTGCGTGCGAATGATTTAATTTGGTCGTTCC